>URWP01000314.1 GCA_900551645.1 uncultured Bacteroides sp. | reverse complement strand
CGATTCGGTAAAACTGGCTAGACAGAGACATCGTATCGACTCTTTACGCCAGGTAACCAAAGGTGTCCCCGTAGTAGTAGACGACGATACCTTGTTCTATTTTTATGCCAAACGAGGAGGACATACACCACAACAACGTGCTGAAAATGTAGCACATGACATTACGGCGTTAGGTAAACGTTTTAACCTGAAGCCCGATTCTCTCTATATAGAGAGCAGTGATATCGTAACAGACGTGATGTATGACAACAAGGTAATTGTTTCTTTTACAGACCAAGACGGGTTATGGGAAGGCTGTACACGTGACCAACTGGCAGCCAACAACCGCCTCATCATTCTGGAAAAGCTCAAGGTAATGAAAGAGGAACATGGTTTACTTCAATTGTGCAAACAGGTGGCTTATTTCGTATTGGTGCTGGTGGGACAATTCTTGCTATTTTGGGGAACAAACTGGCTGTTCCGCAAAATAAAGGTACGAATTGTACGGTTAAGAAACACTCGGTTGAAGCCTTTCTCCATCCAGGATTACGAATTGCTGGATACCCACAAACAGGTAAAACTATTGATATTCCTGGCCAATCTGGTGCGTTATGCTTTCATGTTCCTGCAATTATTATTGACGGTTCCACTACTGTTCTCCATTTTTCCACAGACCAAGAACTTGGCCTATCAGTTGTTTTCCTACATCTGGAATCCGGTGAAGAGCATCCTGACAGGTATTGTTTCATATATTCCTAACCTGTTCACTATCTTCGTTATCTGTTTGTCTATCAAATACCTGGTACGTCTGTTCCGATACCTGGCCGGCGAAGTACAATCCGAGCGGTTAAAACTGCGTGGCTTCTATCCCGACTGGGCTATTCCTACCTATCACATTATCCGGTTTCTGCTTTACGCTTTTATGATAGCGATGATTTATCCGTATCTGCCGGGTTCCAATTCGGGTGTCTTCCAAGGTATATCCGTCTTTGTGGGTCTGATTGTTTCGCTGGGGTCGAGTACGGTTATCGGGAATATCATTGCCGGACTGGTCATTACCTATATGCGTCCTTTCAAGATAGGCGACCGTATCAAACTGAACGATACGACCGGAAATGTCGTAGAGAAAACTCCGCTGGTAACCCGTATCCTTACGCCTAAAAACGAAGTAGTAACCATTCCTAATTCGTTTGTCATGTCTTCACACACGGTGAACTTCAGCCAGTCGGCCCGTGAATATGGACTGATTATCCATTCGGAAGTAAGCATCGGTTATGATGTGCCCTGGAGAGTCGTAAACAAACTATTGATTGAGGCAGCACTTAACACACCGGGAGTTGTTGACGATCCGCGTCCTTTCGTACTATCGACTTCACTCAGCGACTGGTATCCGGTATATCAGGTAAATGCCTATATCAAGAATGCCGATGATCTGGCCCAGATTTATTCGGACCTTCATCAGAATATCCAGGACCGTTTCAATGAAGAAGGCGTTGAAATCATGTCACCGCATTACATGGCCGTACGCGACGGAAACGCATCTACCATTCCGCCCAAGGAAGAAACAACATTGGAAGAGTAATGGGCTATACGGACTGTTAAATTCCCAAAACATCCAGGCGAATGAATAAAAACGTCCGGACAAATGAATGAAAACGTGAGCATGTTTTGATTTATTTGTCCGGACGTTTTTTTTAATTTAATTTTTAACAATTCGAACGCTCTGTAGCAAGAGAACCGATAAATAATTCCCGAGTATTCGGCCTCTTTATCGGTATATTAGAAACCGTTTTGATGAAGGGAACATTGAAATAACTCGGACTGAAAGTTGAAACGGGAACAAGTTTTTTGTACTTTTGCGTGTCATATTTTAAAAAGGAGAGAGAAATGCCATTAAATTTACCCGATAAACTTCCTGCCATAGATTTACTGAAGGAAGAGAATATTTTCGTCATCGACAATTCGAGAGCCAGTACACAGGATATCCGTCCGCTGAAGATTGTGATACTGAACCTGATGCCCCTGAAAATCACGACAGAAACTGATTTGATTCGTCTGTTGTCTAACTCCCCGCTACAGATAGAGGTGAGTTTCATGAAACTGAAGAGTCATACGTCCAAGAATACGCCCATTGAACACATGAAAGCGTTTTACCGTGATTTCGAATTGATGCGTAACGAGAAATACGATGGCATGATTATTACCGGCGCACCCGTAGAACACCTGGAATTCGAAGATGTGAACTACTGGGATGAGATTCAGGATATATTCAACTGGACCCGCTCTCATGTCACTTCCACTTTCTATATCTGTTGGGCTGCCCAGGCCGGATTGTATCACCATTATGGCATTCCGAAATATCCGTTGGATAAAAAGATGTTCGGTATTTTTGAGCATCACATTTGTAAAGGATTCCAGCAGTTACCTATTTTCCGAGGATTCGATGATGTGTTCTTTGTACCGCATAGCCGTCATACCGAAGTACGTCGGGAAGATATCGAGAAGCATCCGGAACTTCAGATTATTTCCGAGTCGGACGATTCGGGTGTACATATCGTAATGGCACGGGGCGGACGTGAGTTTTACGTAACCGGACATTCCGAATATTCACCCTATACTCTTGACACGGAATATCGTCGGGATTTAGGAAAGGGACTTCCTATTGACATGCCTAAAAACTATTACCGCGACAATGACCCGGAAAAAGGCCCGTTGGTACGTTGGCGGAGTGTAGCCAATCTGTTGTTCTCCAACTGGATGAACTATTACGTTTACCAGGAAACTCCTTATGACATCAATCTGATTAAATAATTCATGAAGAAACAACGTCCTATCGAACTGTTGGCTCCGGCTAAGAATCTGGAGTGTGGCATTGAGGCTATCAATCACGGAGCCGATGCTGTCTATATC
>URWP01000313.1 GCA_900551645.1 uncultured Bacteroides sp. | reverse complement strand
TGCAAATTACCAGAACAACTACAAGACTGGTACGTAAACGCACCATAGCGAGTACTCCTTAAATTTTACAGCCGTCATCCCTGGCGACTGTATGTTTGATATTTTATTTTCTGATATGTGCTGGAAGATTCTCAGACCATGGTAACAAATCTTCTAGGAAGCTACGGTCTGTATCTTCCATATGCTTTGGTATCTCCTCCAAGAGATACTCAAAATAATCATATGGTTTAAGATTATTAGCTTTTGCTGTTTCAGCAATACTATATATCATGGCTGATGTTTTGGCACCATTGATTGTATCAATCATCTGCCAGTTCTTCTTGCCTACACAGAAACCTCTGATAGCTCGCTCACTTGCATTATTATCGATTGGTACATCGCCATCTGTGAGGAATACCTTGAGGTATTTTTCCTGGTTTAATGCATATTTAAATGCATCCTGAAGCTTACATGAGCCCGATACATTTGCCTGATTTTGTTTTAGGTACATAAACAAGGCATCCACAAGCGGTTTGATTATTGCCTGTCGTTGCTCAAGTCGTTCATTGGAAGTCAGATCCTTTAGCTTACCTTCTTCCCGGTAGATTGCCTGAATCTGCTTCATGGCAATGTATGATACGGTTCCTTTTTGGGATCCCTTTGGAATCACTTGTAGAGCCTGCTCGAATCGGCGTCTCATGTGAACCCAGCAGCCCGCAATGGTTAGGTTTTCTTTCTCTTTTTCAAGAGTGTGATAGACCTGATATCCATCGGTCACACAGATTCCACTGAAATCCTTTAGGAATTCTCTAGGATGTGAGGCATTTCTGGTGAGCTGATAATCATATAGGATTATCTGTTGTTCAGGATTCATATACCCTGAACGGTAGACCCACATATAGCTCTTGCTACCTGCAGCTCGGCCATCCTTGTTTACGAGAACCGGAGTTTCGTCGGCCTGGATTACATGATAGTCATAGATTAGCTTATGCAGATAATCATACATAACTGATATGTAGGTCTCACCAAGACGGATCATCCAGTTGGCCATGTTTTGGCGGGTGATTGCCAGACCATAGCGTTCAAACTCTTTTTCTAATCGATAAAGAGGAAACGCATTTACATACTTACCATTCATGATAGCTGCAGCAATAGATGCTGATACAGGACTTCCTTTAAGAAGAGCCTTTGGATAATCAGCTTTCACTATACGATTATCCTTCTTGCTGGCATATACACCTACATGATGCTCTGTAACTATGACCTTTGCCGGGATAAATTTATATCGCTTTGAGATTGCATCTGGAAGCTGCTTCCAGCCATTCTCACCGAACTCAGCAATAAGCTCTTCTTCTGTCATGTAGTGATTAACACGATTTACAGGAAGACCTGACATATCAGCTTCCTTTTTGCCAACCTTTTTCTTTCCGCGTGGCTTAGGCTCCAGGTCTTCTGGCTCCTCGGCGGATAGATCGCATACTGCTTCAGATTCATTAAAAAATATGATGTTTCCATCTACTTCCATAAATGAAATCTGGTCAGTATTATCCATCTTTTCGGAAGAACGTCCGAAGCGGGCATTGTTGGAAAGAATTATCTGTTCCATCATGCGCTGCAGCTTGTCGTTACCAGATTGAACCTCTTTTGTTAGCTGCTCAATCTGATTTACGGCTTTACTCAACTCTTCCTGCTGATTGAGAAACATTTGTATAATAATCGACTTGTCTACTGTATTAAGTTGTTCTTCTGTGTACTTAATTGCCATAATGGAACCTCTCTTTTTACTAGTTCTATTATAGCGTATTGCCTTGAATTATGCCAATTTAAGGCATTTAACCAATAGGCATTTTGACGGTGGATAACACCTCTGAGAAACTGAATATTTCCAGTTTTTCAGAGGTATTATCCACGAAATTAATAATGATTGTGTAATTCAGATGACTTATTACACTATCTGTATTCTGTTCGTGGATAAGTGCCGGTAACAATTAAATATGCTCCATAATGAAGGATTTTATTTTCTACGTATTGCACAAAACTAAATGGCTCTAGGCGGGTTAGTAAGCTCTGTGATAGGGCGCTTTGCAACAATGGAGAAGCCTTCCATGAGAAGTTTGTATTGTTCTGAGGTAATCTCAAGGGCCTCTGCTGTATTACGAGGCCAGCTGAATGCTCCGACATCAAGTCTCTTGTAGAGAAGCAGAAAGCCGTCACCTTCCCATAGAAGGCCTTTGATTCTGGTATTCTTTTTGCCGCAAAATAGAAACAGGGTGTCCTTATCATATGGATCCAGCTGGAACTGAAAACGGATAATGTTTGCCAGGCCCTCAATTCCACGCCTAAGATCCGTTTGTCCGCAGGCTATATATATTTTTTTGAATCCAGTTGCATTATTAAGCATGCTTCATCACTCCTATTAACTTTAGTAGAAAAGCTTCTGATACTGATTCAGATATTTCAATCTTAAAGTTGGGACATGATATCACAGCTGCTGGCTTGTCTTCACATGAGTATTTGGTAACTGGTAATTCAACAAAAGCTGGCATAGCGGGCTCTGATGATACTGAGAGTTCAGAGGATTCAGCTGATATCTGACATGATTCCAGGCATCTGTCCTGAACCTTTTGTAAGCGTGTTGCAAATGTAGACTGCGCAATTCCCCGTGTTTTACACCAGGCGGACATGCTCATGCCATCTGGCCTTTCATTGTACTCTTTAACCTGTTGAATCCACTGTTGGAAGCGGATTTCACGTTTTACTGAAGTAGATTTACCCATTTAATTTTGACTCCTTACGATTTATTCGACGTAATCGGCGAATTCGACGAATTCGGCGAAAATACCGATTACCTTCGTAAGCTAATTATCTAGGAAAATAGGCAGGTCTACAAGAGTACCACCTATGGAGCGTTTACTGTATCTCTTCATTCT
>URWP01000312.1 GCA_900551645.1 uncultured Bacteroides sp. | reverse complement strand
CACCGCCAATTTGGCCATCATTCTGGTGGACGCACGTACCGGTGTCATCACCCAGACCCGCCGTCATACCTACCTGGTTTCTCTGCTGGGTATCAAACACGTAGTACTGGCGGTCAATAAGATGGACCTGGTAGACTTTTCGAAAGAAGTCTTCGACAAGATTGTGTCCGATTATCGGGCCTTCATCGACCCACTGGGCATTCCAGACGTCAATTGCATTCCGTTGTCTGCTCTCGACGGCGATAACGTAGTAGAGAAATCCGACCGCACTCCCTGGTACGAAGGCCCGTCTCTGCTGGAATTTCTGGAAACCGTACACATCGGCAATGACCATAATCTGAACGATTTCCGTTATCCGGTTCAGTACGTACTCCGCCCGAACCTCGACTTCCGTGGTTTCTGCGGTAAAGTGGCTTCCGGTATCATCCGCAAGGGTGATGAAGTGATGGCACTTCCTTCGGGAAAAAAATCGCACGTCAAGAGTATTGTCACTTACGACGGAGAACTCGATTATGCCTACCCCCCGATGTCGGTTACCCTGACACTGGAAGACGAAATCGACGTTTCGCGCGGAGAAATGCTGGTTCATCCGGACAATGTTCCTACCATCGGACGAAACTTCGAGGCCATGCTGGTATGGATGGATGAAGAAAAGATGGACATGGAAAAATCCTTCTTCCTGAAACAGACTACCAATACCAGCCGTACCCGCATCGACAGCATCAAATACAAAGTGGACATCAATACGATGGAACACCTGAGTGTAGAGAACGGCAAGTTACAGAAGGAAGACGTACCGATGCAATTGAACCAGATTGCCCGTGTAGTACTCACTTCCTCGAAAGAACTGTTCTTCGATCCGTACAATCAGAACAAGGCAACCGGTTCGTTCATCCTGATTGACCCCATCAGCAACAATACCAGTGCAGTGGGTATGATTCTCAACCAGGTAGACGATAAGGACATGCACAATACCATGGAATTGCCCGTACTGAACCTGCCGAAACTGGGTATCGCTCCCGAACACTATGATGCCATTGAACGTGCCGTAAAGGAACTGGAACGTCAAGGTATCGCCATTGAAATCAAAAAAGACTAATTAAAACAACATCATGGGATTACTAGAATTCAGTAAACTACCTATCAATACCCTGGTGGGAGCCGACTGGAAAACCTTCAAGCAGATAACCGAAGGCAGAACCATCGACCCGGCCTACAAAGGCAAGTACCGCCTGACCAAGGCCGTATGCCGCCTGCTTTCCACCCTTACTTCCTTGCAGGAAAGCCGTTACCAGAAGTTACTGGCCGACAAACCGCTGGAACACGACCCTGTATTCATTCTGGGACATTGGCGTAGCGGTACGACTTTCATGCATAATGTATTCTCGTGCGACAAACATTTCGGCTATAACACCACTTATCAGACCGTTTTCCCACACCTGATGATGTGGGGACAACCTTTCTTCAAGAAGAACATGAGCTGGCTAATGCCGGACAAACGTCCTACCGACAACATGGAGCTGGCAGTAGACCTTCCGCAAGAGGAAGAATTCGCTCTGGCCAACATGATGCCGTATACTTACTACAACTTCTGGTTCCTGCCGAAGTATACCCAGGAATATGCGGACAAGTACCTGCTTTTCGAGGACATCAGCGATGAAGAACTGAAAATCTTTGAAGAGACTTTCACCAAACTTATCAAGATTTCCTTGTGGAATACCCACGGTACTCAGTTCTTGAGCAAGAATCCACCACACACCGGACGCGTGAAAGAACTGGTCAAGATGTTCCCGAACGCCAAGTTCATCTACTTGATGCGCAATCCGTATACGGTATTCGAATCAACCCGCAGCTTCTTCACCAACACCATCCAGCCGCTGAAGTTGCAAGACATCAGTAACGAAGAAATCCAGGCGAATATCTTGTCGGTATATGCCAAACTGTACCACAAGTACGAAGCCGACAAGCACCTCATTCCGGAAGGTAATCTGGTAGAAGTCCGTTTCGAAGATTACGAGAAAAACGCCTTCGATATGACACAGGACATCTATCAGAAACTTTCTTTACCAGGATTCGAAGAAGCTCGCCCGGCCATCGAAGCCTATGTCAACAAGAAGAAAGGCTACAAGAAGAACAAATACCAGTACAAACCGGAAACCGTGGAACTGGTTGAAAAGCATTGGTCGTTTGCACTGGAACAATGGAACTATCAGTTATAAGGTTCTTTGTATCTGTTGACGAAAGGTCAGATATCACTTCCTGAGGAATCCTTTCCTTTTGTCAACGGATTAAAATAAACCATCCGTTGGAAATCTCATTTTATTTTCCTATCTTTGTTTAAACGACAGGGGTGTCTGAAACCGACACTGCCTGTCGTTTTCCATTTTACACGAAAACAAAACAGACGCAACAAATGTTTTTTATACATATACGGTATAAAAGATTATCCTTCCTCCGGGAAAATAATAAAACTTTGATAAAACCTCAGAAACCTAAAAGACTATGAAACATCTATTATGTTGTACACTAACTCTGTCAGGCTTTCTATCTGCACTCGCACAAAATGGCCCTACAGAAATCGAGACCCCGAAAGACTCTGTGGTTAACGTGGGATATGCTGTAGGAAACCTCAAGAATCTATCCGGTCTGGTAGAACAGATTACGGAAAAACAGATGAACAAGGAACAGATTACCAATCCGCTGGAAGCCATTCAGGGACGAGTAGCCGGACTCACCATCCAGAAAAGCAACAACGGAACGGCCGCCCTGGAATCCGTACGCATGCGCGGAACTACCTCACTGACCAGCGGAAACGAACCTTTGATTATCGTAGACGGTGTATTAGGCGACCTTACCCTGCTGACTTCTATCTATCCCACCGATATCGAGACCTTCACCATCCTGAAGGA
>URWP01000311.1 GCA_900551645.1 uncultured Bacteroides sp. | reverse complement strand
CGGCTGATACGGATATTCCTTCTGAAATGATTTTTACCATGGAAGACGGAGTGGACTGGTGTACAGTATCAGCGTCAGGTAAAGAAATTACCGTAAAAGCAACTAAGGCCAATCCGGATCCTTCGAATTTCCGTACTGCTACTATTCAGGTGAGATGTGGCTATCGTACAACTTCTTTCACGGTGTTGCAGAAGTATGAAGGTCAGACCACACTGCAATACGATTGGACCAAATGGACAGCTACAGGCTCTGACGTAGAAGCGGGCGACGGAGGAGGTTATCCCAGTCTGTTCACCGATGACCGTACCCAATTCTGGCACAGTGCTTATTCCGGTGGAAATGCACCGCTTCCTCATACGTTGGTCATCGATATGCAGGAAGAACTGGAATGCATCAGCTTTGCTATTGGCCGTCGTGCATACGGGGAAAATAATTATCCTACAGTAAAGACCTTGCAATTGTGGGTTAGCACCGACAATGAGAATTTCACTCAAGTGGGTGGATTTACATTTGCTTTGCCATGGCAAGCTCCTGATGGTACAATCGTAACAGGAAATAGTCCGTTAGTTCCAGCTGAAGAAGTTATTTCATTGGCTGAACCTGTGTTAGCCCGTTATGTCAAGCTGATCATCACAGAAACCAATAATGATACCGGAGTTTGTCAGGTATCTTACTTTAAAGCATACGGAAAGATTTAACTTCCTGTTTTCAGTTGTCTCCCTGAGGGGAGGGCTGACAGAAGAATATCTCTTTATACAGAAAGAGGGTGTGTCAAAATGAAGTGACCCCAAAAAGTTGGACAAGTTAAACATTATCCCGTAATAGAAAGAGTTCGGTATTGTACCGGACTCTTTCCATTTAACCGGGCTTTGATTCTTTTATTGTTATAATATTCAATATATTTATCCAAAGCCTTTATAAAGGCTTCAGGAGATTCAAAATTCTCGGTATACAGTAATTCAGACTTCATAATTCCAAAGAAATTTTCCGCCATGGCGTTGTCAAGGCAGTTACCCTTACGAGACATGCTTTGTACTATATGATGTTCTTCAAGACGTTTCCGTTAGCCGTAGTGTTGGTATTGCCATCCTTGATCAGAATGGAGTATAAGTCCGTCAAGACTGTCAAACCTTGTGAACGCTTTATCCAACATATCGTATATCTGTTCCATATCCGGTTTTCGGGAGATGTTGTATGATATGATCTCACCGTTGAACATATCCAATATCGGGGAAAGATAAAGTTTGACAGAACCGATTTTTATCTGTGTTACATCTGTCGCCCATTTGCGGTTGGGGGCTTCTGCCGTAAAATCCCTGTCTATTATGTTCGGGGCTATCTTGCCAACCTCACCTTTGTATGAGCGGTATCGTACCATGCGTATTTTGCTTTTAAGCCCTAAGTCACCCATAAGCCTCTGGATGGTCTTATGGTTTAGCATAAAGCCACGGTTATGCATCTCCGCTGTTATACGCCGATAGCCATATCGTCCCTTATGCTCATGAAAAATTAGTTTGATTGATTCCTTTTCATTGGAATACTTATCAATCGTTTTAAGCCGCTTCAGATGGTAATAGAACACAGAACGAGCCATCTTTCTTAACTTCAATAACAAGTCAAGAGGATAATCCGACCTTAGTTCGTCGATGGTTCGCGCCCATTCAGAAGTGCTTGGGCCTTCTTTGCCTCGACTAAGGCCTTCGCTTTTTTTAGCAGCGCGTTCTCTGCCCTCAGGCGGAGATTTTCAGCCTGAAGCCTCTCAAGTTCCGTTTGCGGTTCTTTCTTCTTTGGACGTCCCATAGGTTCTTTTAATGCTCTTCCCTGGCGTTTGGACGGCGCAAGAGCTTCGTAACCATACTTACGTACTGTACTGACCCAGCGTTGTAGAGCCGTCTTACCAATTCTGTATTCTATTCTTACATGGGATAAAGGTACACCTTTTTCCAATATTAAACGTACTACTTCTTCCTTTAATTTAACCGTAGGACGACAATGTGGTTGTTGTTCCAGTCCTGAACGACCATATTTGTCCCACATTCTCACCCATGCCAATATCTGAGTCTTATTGATATGATACTCCTTTGACAAATGAGCTATTAACTCTCCTTGTTTTACCCGGCTAACGATAATAAGCCTTTGTTCGTAACTGTACTTCATAAAAAACACCCCAAAAGTTTTGTGTCTAACTTTTGGGGTGCAGTACAAAATGATGCATCCTCTTTTTCGTTATAGAACCATCGGTTTCTCATTTTTCATAGAGTATGATTGGGTCAACGTAAAAACTTGAGGGATTTATTGTTTAGGCATAAATTTTAGTCAGTCTGTACAAAAAGAATGCCTTGTCTTTAACTCCCCTGAACTGCGCACGAAAGTTCTTTATTTTAGCATTAAAGGATTCAGATGCAGCGTTTGTGGAACGCTTTTCAAAGAAGTTTATGATTTCCAGATAATGTGTCTGTATGGATCTTGCCACTCTTCCAAAGGCAAGGAAGCCTGATTTGTCTACTTCATCATACCACCTTGCAAGTCTTGTCAATGCCACGTCCTTATGTCTGCACTGATGGTAAATCAATCCCAGTCTCATGGAAAGATAGTATGCTTTCTTTATATCAGGATACTCTCTGAAGAGAATACCGGCACGCACGCGCTGTGATTCGGTCCATAAGGATTCTTTTTTGTAGAGAAGATAGATACTTCTGGCCAGCAGCTGTTTTCTTGAATCCCCGTTCTCAAATACCGGAGCATGATATATCTTTCCGCATGCCCTGGCATGTGCCATCTGTATGGATTCCTCATCCAGGGCTTCCCAGCGTGCCTTCACCCTCATTTCCTGAACCGCTTCATAAGCCAGTTTCTGCACGTGGAAACGGTCCGTCACGCGGCGCGCGGCCGGGAAGCAGATACGTACCGTCTGTTCCATGTTC
>URWP01000310.1 GCA_900551645.1 uncultured Bacteroides sp. | reverse complement strand
AAGACAGCCGCTGTTTCTGGAGTTGCTTCGTAATGGACAATGGCTCCGTGAGCGGCATATCCGGCAATGGTGTCAAAACTGATGCCTTTGAAATGAGCCTGTTCAGCCCGGAAGCGATAAAGCGTTTCGTCAAGTGTCACTTCGGTGACCGGTTGATACTTGACAGATTCTTTCAGCCATTTCAGAAAGCGTACCATTGCAACTCCATCACGTTGCATTGCGGCATGAAATCCGGCGATTTCTGTTTCATTCTTGATGGCCTTCAGGTAAAGTACCGGTGAAGGGGCTGTAATAACCGTTGTCGCAGAAGCAGCTGCCTGATATAAGGCGTAGTTGGTGGTGGCAGGGAGTTGAATAGTTTTTCCTGAGTATTTCCGTAATTCTTTTTCTACATTGCGGTAGTCTTGGATTTCGATCTGTTGCTTGTTCAGGTATTCCTGAATCTCCGGTGTCAGTTTTTCCGGTAAGAGGTAGAGAACGGCACGCTCCTTGGTGATAAGCAGGTAGCTGACAAATACAGGATTACAATGTACGTCATTCCCTCTCATATTCAGCGTCCACGCAATTTCGTCAAGGGCAGATATCAGAATGCCGTCTGCCTGATTCTCGTGAATCTGCCGGCGTATTTCCTCTATCTTGGAGATGCTGTCGATACCACAATAGGATAGCGGTAAGATGAACGGTTTCTCCATTGGTATGGTGGGTCGGTCTTGCCATAGTGTTTCATAAGGGTCTTCGACAGTGATCAATTCCAGATTGTTTTTGGCTAGAGCCGTTTTCAGTTCCAGAGCTTCAGCGGCAGTGGTCACCCATCCGTCGATTCCTACTTTGTCTCCTGCGTTCAGTACCTGTCCTAACCATTCCGGAATATTAGGGGTTTCAGGTAATCTGTCCTTGAAAAGGGTTAGCCCGCTTCCTTGCAATTGCTCGGCAGCCTGGAGAAAATAACGCGAGTCGGTCCATAATCCCCCCTGACCGGCAGTGATGACTACGGTTCCGGCAGATCCGGTAAACCCTGAAATCCATTTCCGTGATTCCCAATGTGCCGGTACATATTCTCCGGAATGGGGGTCTGTACTGGGAGTGATGAAGGCCGCTATCCCTTTTTGTCGCATATAGGAGCGGAGGGCCTCTATTCTGTTTGTAATATGCTTCATGGTAGGTTAATTGATTTGGTGTTAACTTGATTTTCTGAAGTCACAAAGTTACAAATTCCAGGAAATTCTAAAGAAAATATGTCGGAAAGTTTTGTGAATAAAGAAAGTATGTGTAATTTTGCGCCGCAAATAAAATGCATAAATATTTTAGTAACAACATACATTTAATTTAAAAAACATGATTGTAGTTCCAGTAAAAGAAGGCGAAAACATTGAAAAAGCGCTGAAGAAATTCAAAAGAAAATTTGAAAAGACAGGTGTTGTAAAAGAACTGAGAAGCAGACAGCAGTATGACAAACCGTCTGTACTGAAGAGACTTAAAATGGAACGTGCTATTTACGTTCAGAAAATGCAGCAGACAGAAGAATAATAAATTCTGCAGGATTTCTTGAATTATTGAATTCTTTTTCATAAATTCGTCGTTGAATCAATAAGGCGATGTTTCTTATGTTGAAAGAGTCTTTTTTGGAGTATCTTTCTTTGGAACGTAATTATTCGTCCAAGACTGTTCGCAGTTATGGGATAGATCTTACGCAGTTTGAAAGTTACTTTAGAGGGGTGGACCAAGGTTTAGATTATGCGGATATAGATGCCGATTTAATCCGTGGGTGGGTGCTTTCACTGATGGATGAGGGGTATACAGCTATGTCTGTAAATCGGAAGCTTAGTTCGCTCCGGTCGTTTTATCACTTCTTGCTTCGGAAACAGCTGATTGCAGTTGATCCTATGGCGAAGGTAAACGGCCCGAAGAAAAAGAAGCCCTTGCCGGTGTTCGTGAAAGAAACTGATTTAAATAGTTTGCTTGATGATACGGATTTCGGAAAAGGTTTTGAAAGCATTCGGGATCGTATGGTGTTGGAAGTCTTTTATGCAACAGGCATTCGTCTTTCCGAGCTAATCGGTTTAGATGATGCGGATGTGGATTTTTCTGCACGGGTGATAAAAGTGACTGGAAAAAGGAATAAGCAACGTCTGGTTCCGTTCGGTGATGAACTGGAGGCGGATATGCAGGCTTATCTTTCGGCGCGAAATGAAAATTGCCCACGGGTGTGCTCCGCTTTTTTTGTTCGAAAGGACGGAATGCGGTTATATCCGGAATTGGTTTATCGAGTTGTGAAGCGTAATCTGTCAAAAGTCGTGACGCTGAAGAAGAAGAGTCCTCATGTGCTGAGGCATTCATTCGCAACCTCTATGCTTAATCATCAGGCTGAGTTGGAGGCGGTGAAGGAATTGTTGGGGCATGAGAGTCTGACGACGACGCAGGTATATACTCATACGACTTTTGAGGAACTAAAAAAAGTTTATGAACAAGCTCACCCCAGAGCGTAAAAAAAAGGAGGTATTTATGGAAGTAAGAATTCAATCAATTCATTTCGACGCATCCGAAAAATTGGAAGCTTTCATTCAAAAGAAAGCAGAGAAGCTCGAGAAGTTTTGCGATAATATAAAGAAAGTAGAGGTGTCTTTAAAAGTAGTAAAACCTGAAACAGCAATGAATAAGGAAGCGGGTGTCCGTGTCCTGGCGTTGAATACAGAGTTTTACGCAGAAAAAGTAAGTGATACGTTTGAGGAGTCTATCGATGTTTGTATGGAGGCTCTTTCTAAACAGTTGCTGAAAACAAAGGAAAAACAACAAAGTAAGTAAAAAAGTCGCGGAAAAGTTTTGCGATTAAAAAATAATAGCTAAATTTGCAGCCGCTAAGCCGTAAGAAACATAGCGGCTGCAAATTTCTGAATGATGACAATGCCTCTTTAGCTCAGTTGGCCAGAGCACG
>URWP01000309.1 GCA_900551645.1 uncultured Bacteroides sp. | reverse complement strand
AGTTACAATCTGTAACTTTGGGGAGTAGTCATTTTAGTTTTGACACACCCTCTTTCTCTATTCTTGTTCTTGTGTAAATCTATTGGAATGGAAGCATATTCTTTTATACTTTGGGCTAAAAACATATTCTTTTATATTTGAGGCGAGAAACAAATCCTTATCTTTGTTACAATCAAATCAACCTAATGTATTATGAAGGTAGCAATTATTGGAGCCGGCAACATGGGCGGAGCTATTGCACGCGGTCTGGCACACGGTCATTACATCAACGCACAAGATATTATTGTATCCAATCCCAGTAACGGAAAGCTGGAAGCTCTGAAGGCAGATTATCCTGATATCCGGGTTACTCATAATAATAGAGAAGCGGCTGAAGATGCAGATATTGTCATTATTGCTGTAAAGCCTTGGAAAGTAAAGGAAGTCTTGGAGCCGTTACGGCTACGTCAACCGCAGATACTGGTTTCTGTAGCAGCAGGACTGACTTTTGAGGATTTGGCTCATTTCGTAGATCCGGAAATGCCGATATTCCGGGTTATTCCTAATACAGCCATTTCTGAACTGGCTAGCATGACACTGATTGCAGCTCGTAATGCTTCAGATCGTCAGATAGAGCAAATGACTTCCTTGTTCAATGAAATGGGTATGTCTATCCTTATCGAAGAGAAGCAGTTTGCTGCAGCTACATCACTTACTTCTTGTGGAATCGCTTATGTATTGAAATATGTACAAGCTGCTATGCAGGCTGGTGTAGAACTGGGTATTAAGCCTGCAGATGCCATGAAAATGGTAGCTCAGACTGTGGAAGGGGCTGCACAATTGTTATTGAGGAACGAGCAGACTCATCCGGTACTCGAAATAGAGAAAGTGACAACACCTGGAGGTATTACTATCAAGGGTATTAACCAACTGGAACATGACGGGTTCACTTCGGCTGTTATCAATGCTATCAAGGCAAGTTTATAATACTTTCTATAATTTCTCTCAAGGGAACTGAATTCAAAAAAGAAAGACAGGGTAGTTTTTCTTTAAGTCTATAAGTTACCGCATAAAAATCTCCTGCTCTTAGCCATATATTAAAGCTAAGGCAGGAGATTTCTATTTGATTACACGTCTGTCTGAAGTAGGACAGAGGTTCTTGTAGTCTTTTACCATTGGTCTGTCCGGAACGGAATGACCGGCATTCCCCGATGGTTTTTCAGATTACCTATCTGAAAATTCTGGAAACAGTAGCGTACGGCTACCGGTTCTTTCACTTTGTCTGATTTTACCAGAATCGTTTTCTTGTTCGTATCGAGTGTGGCGGTAGCCGGGTGGAATACCTGATCGGCTCCAGCTATTTCGAAGCCTTCGATACCGGACCAGGGACTGAATCCGTCACTGGCATGGTCAAAAGTGATTTCGGCAGTATCGCCATGGATATTCATATTGCGGTAGGTAGGATAATCGGCAGCAATACTTTGATATCCGTATGTCTTGTTCAGTGCCAGGTAGGCCAGCCGGTTACCTACTTCCCGTTTCTGGCATGGATGTATTTGCGGTTTTTCGAACGGATATACCAGGTCGTTAGTGCAGACTATTCCACTGTTGGTTAGTGTAGAGGCGGCGCGGAATTGGGCTTCGCGAAGTAATGCTCCGCTGATTCCTTCGCCGTAGTCATAAGGAGCGATTTCTACCAGATAAACCGGCAGGTCTCCTTGTGCGAATTCTTTTCTCCAGCAGTTAACCATTGTCTGCAGCCGTTCGGTGTAGGTATCATAGTCTCCAACATTCGATTCTCCCTGATACCAGAGAAATCCTTTCACTGTGTAATGGCGTAGCGGTTTCAGCATTCCATTATACATGATGATGGGAGTCATATAATTCCATTCCTGTCCCTGTTCAGGCATGTGGATTTCTTTTTTCAGGTCCACATCCGGGTAGTTTTTGACAATTTCTTCCGGTAACCACCCTTCTACGCGTGAACCACCCCAGGCACAGGAGATAATACCTACCGGAACTTGAAGTACCCGGTTCAGCATTTGGGCAAAACTGAAAGCAGTGGCACTGAACCATGGAGCAGTATCTGGACTGGTCTCTTGCCAGTTTCCATTTACTTGTTCTTGCGGAGTCAAAGAACCTGTCTTGGCAATAGTGGCTACACGGATTCCTTTCCATTCACCAGCGGTAGCGATAGTTTCGTTGGCATTTTCTATCGGGCAGTTCCAAAAGCCGTTCAATGGCATTTCCATGTTCGATTGTCCCGAACAGAACCAGACTTCACCGATAAGGATATTGTTCAGACGAGTATGTTCGCCATCAGAGAAGTCAATTTGCTGAGGTGTATAACTGGCGCTGGGGGTAGCGAGACGGGCTGTCCAATTACCCTTACTATCGGCCTGTACCGTAACTGTTTCCCGGCTCCAGGAAGGAGAAATATGAACTTCTGTATTCGGTGTTGCAGTACCCCATAGATTTACTTCGGTCTGTTGTTGCAGTACCATGTTGTCACTCAATATCTCAGGCAGCTTTACTTTAGCCTGTGCAGTTCCGCTGCCCAATATGGACAGCAGGCACAATCCTGTCATTAGTTTTTTCATAATCCCATCTGTTTCCAAAGCCATTGATTCCATGCTGCATACTGTTCTTCGTACCAGAAATGCTTGGTCTCCAGGTACGGATGAAGTTCTTTCGGTGCAGTAATGATATTATAAGTAGCGTAGGTTGAAGTAGGCGGACAAACATCGTCGTTATATCCCCAACTGAACCATCCTGGTACGGTAATCCGGCGGGCGAAGTTCACCATATCATAATAATCGGCAGTCTGTAAGCGTTCTTGTGACGGATTCGGGAAATAGCGGAAATAATGAGGCCATCCGCCTGCCCGTTGGTTCAGATGTGCTCGATGGTCGCACATGGCCGGATGAATGGCAGCGTAGAAAGTGATACGCTTGTCGAGAGCGGCTGGGGGGGGGGAGGGGGGGC
>URWP01000308.1 GCA_900551645.1 uncultured Bacteroides sp. | reverse complement strand
ATTGAACCGGGGACCTCATGATTATGAATCATGCGCTCTAACCAGCTGAGCTATCCCGCCATCATTTCTCGATTGCGGGTGCAAAGATAGAGCAACTTTTTCATATATCCAAATCTTTGGCTAAAAAATCTGCAAACTTTTTCACAAAACATATTATCCGATACCTAAAGAAGAGGATTTAAAACGTATATCAATAAAAAGAAGAATATAGTATTGTAGCATACAAAAAAAATACATTAATTTGCCACCCGAAATCTAAAAACTATATTAAAACACACCTATGAAAAAAAAAGTACACATTGAGTATCCACTCAATCCCTCTTCAAGCAATATTATCTGGGGTATTGTCAGCACAGCCGCAGGACTGCAGCGTTGGTTCGCAGACCGGGTCAATAAAGCAGGAAAGACTTATACCTTCCAATGGGGAAAAACAGAAGTCCGTAGTGCTGACGTCATCAATTCCCGCGCTGAATCGTTCATTCGGTTCCATTGGACAGACGAAGAACCAAAAACATATTTCGAATTCAAGCTACATTACGATGAACTTACCACTAACCGAGTACTAGAAATCACAGATTTCGCAGACGAAGGGGAAGAAGAAGATGTAAAGAGCCTTTGGGATTCACAGATTGATGTTCTACGCAGAACTTGCGGTTTGTAATGCTAAAAATATCAAAACAATACAGTCTGCTCCGTTTTTTTATGCTATTTTTGCATCTCAATCAAGTAAAGTAAAAATGCTACGCATAAAAAAACTCGATATATTTGTACTGAAAAGTTTCTTGTTGCTCTTTTCAGGAACATTCTTCATTTGTCTGTTCATCTTTATGATGCAGTTTTTATGGAGATACGTCGACGAACTGGTAGGAAAAGGTTTGGAAATCAGTGTTCTTGCTCAATTTTTCTTTCTATCGGCACTGACACTGATACCATTGTCTCTTCCATTGGCCATCTTATTGGCCGCATTAATGACGTTTGGAAATTTCGGTGAACGGTATGAGTTGCTTTCAATGAAAGCTGCTGGTATTCCTTTGCTACGTATTATACGACCAGTTGTCATCTTATGCGTATTTCTAGGCGCCATGTCTTTTTTCTTTCAAAACATCGTAGGTCCTAAAGCCCAAAAAAAGCTTTGGACTCTACTGGTATCCATGAAACAAAAATCACCAGAAGTAGATATTCCTGAAGGTATCTTCTACAGCGATATTGAAGGATACAACATTTATGTAAAACATAAGGACCGTGATACAGGAATCCTGAAAGACATGCTCATATATAATTTTTCTGACGGTTTCGACAATGCACGCATTATCTGGGCATCGGAAGGAAAAATGGAACTGACTGCAGATAAGGGGCATCTATTTCTCCATCTTTATAACGGAGAACAATTCGAAAACCTGAAATCACAATCAGCAATCTCAAAAAATGTTCCTTACAGAAGGGAAACCTTCCGTGAGAAGCATGTCTTGATAGAATTCGACACACAGTTCAATATGGTTGACGGCAGCTTTCTGGACCGCCGTTCCGACATCAAAAACATGAATGAAATAGCAGAAGCTGTAGATTCTATCCAATGCTATGCAGACAGTGTAGGACGTTCTATCTACAAAGATGCCATGCAAACTACCTACCAGGCTACAATTATTTTACCGAAGAAAGAATCTGATGAAGATAAAACTGTCAGCCCCAAAACGGTACCCATCAATACAGACAGTATTTTCAATGCCATGACTTCTGCTGAAAAACTGAGTACATTGACTACAACCGGAAACCGAATCAATTCACTGGCATCAGAGTGGAATATGAAAAGCTATCTGACCAAAGATGCTGACGGAAGCATCCGTAGCCACATTTCAGATTGGCATAAGAAAATCACTCTTTCATTAGCTTGCATCATCTTCTTCTTCATCGGTGCACCATTGGGAGCTATTATCCGAAAAGGAGGGTTGGGAATGCCAGTCGTCATTTCCGTATTGATTTTTGTTGTATACTACATCATTGATTCCGGTGCTACCCGCATTGGAAAAAGTGGAGAAATGAATGTAGCATTGGGAACCTGGATGAGTACATTGGTACTAGCCCCATTAGGAGCGTTTCTGACTTACAAGTCAAACAAAGATTCAGTCGTATTCAACATCGATGTCTATCTGGCATTCTTCCGGAAGATTTTCGGCATTCGGACTGAACGACACCTGTTCCGTAAGGAATTTATCATCCAGCCCCCCGATTATCAGAAAGCCATTACCACATTGGATGAAATCTGTACTGCATGTGAAGGATATGCACAGGCTCACCGATTACTGGGACCACCTAATTATTTCAGAATCTTCATTAGCAATGAGCATGATGACAAGATTCAACAAATCAGTCAACAGATGGAAGATGAAATAGAAGATTTGTCCAATTCCAAAGATGGCATACTGATTAATCTGTTGAACAAATACCCGCAATTATCGGTTAAAGCTCATAAGAGCCTGTTCGACAATCGCTGGTTAAATCTACTTTGCGGATTGATTGTACCAGCAGGCCTTATTATCTGGCTGAATATCTGGCGCTACCGGGTACGTCTTGACAAAGATTTAAAAAATATCATCAAGACCAGTAGAACAATTCAAGAACGTATTAAAACTAATCTCGATAATAACCTATAGGAATTATGGAAAAAATTAAATTGAATACCATTGAAGAAGCTTTAGAGGACTTTCGTAAAGGTGAGTTTGTCATTGTAGTAGACGATGAAGACCGCGAAAACGAAGGAGACCTGATTATCGCTGCTGAAATGATAACTCCGGAAAAAGTAAACTTCATGCTGAAACATGCCAGAGGTGTACTTTGTGCTCCTATCACTATCTCTCGTTGTAAAGAACTGGATCTGCCTCATCAGGTAGACTCCAACACTTCCATATTAGGAACTCCGTTCACCGTTACCATTGATAAACTGGAAGGTTGCACAACCGGTGTATCAGCTGCC
>URWP01000307.1 GCA_900551645.1 uncultured Bacteroides sp. | reverse complement strand
TGGGTAACGAAGCTGGTCCGGGCAAGAATTTTGTAGCTGCCTATGATGCCATAAAGGCATATGATACGACTCGTCCGGTGCAGTATGAACGGAACAACGACATTGTGGATATGGGGTCTAACCAATATCCTTCCATCGCCTGGACACGCGAGGCGGTGAAAGGTACATATGACATGAAATATCCGTTCCACATTTCAGAGTATGCACATTCCATGGGAAATGCCGGTGGAAATCTTGAAGACTATTGGGAGGCTATCGAATCGACTAACTTCTTCTGTGGAGCGGCCATCTGGGATTGGGTGGACCAGTCGCTGTATAATTACGATAAAACAACCGGTGAGAAGTATTTGGCTTATGGAGGCGATTTCGGCGATAAACCGAATGACGGTATGTTCTGTATGAACGGTATCCTTTTTCCGGGACACCAGCCGAAACCAGAATTCTTTGAAGTGAAGAAGGTATACCAAAATGTGGGTGTCAAGGCGATGGATATCACCAAAGGTCAGATTGAGGTGTTCAATAAAAATTATTTTGAACCGCTCACCGGGGTGGACATGGTTTGGTCTCTTTGGAAGGATGGAAAGAAGATACAGGAAAGCAATGCTTTTAAAGGCCCGCGTAACATCCTCGCTCCGCGTCAGAAAGGTTACTATACTATTCCGTTCGATTTCAGTAAGCTGGAGGCAGATGCTGAATACTTTGTCAAAGTGCAGTTCTTGTTGGCTCAGGATATGCCTTGGGCCAAGAAAGGTTTTGTACAAATGGAAGAACAACTGCCTGTAAAAGTTCCTGCTGCATTCCCTGGTATGGCCGGTCAGACTGCCGAAGGTAAACTGACTTTTACTGCTGAAAATAATCTGAAGACTGTAAGAGGTACTGGTTTCGAAGTGAAGTTTGACGATGAAACAGGTACTATCTATAGTTTGGCATACAATGGTAAACCGGTATTTGCAAAAGGAAACGGTCCGAAACTGGATGCGTTTCGTGCCATGACGGACAACGATAACTGGGCATACCGTCAGTGGTTTGCCAAAGGCTTGCACAACCTGCAACACAAGGCTGTCAGTGCTACTGCTTATACCCGTGCCGACGGTGCGGTGGTTCTATACAGTGGAATCGCAGGCTCCATACGGTTCCAGCATCCGAGATTTGGGTATCAGTTCCGGTCATTATGAAATTACTAAAGGCAAGGATTTCGGTCCGGACGACTTCAAGTTTACAACCAATCAGATATGGACAGTTTATCCGGACGGTTCTATCGAGTTGGAAGCTAGTTTCAGTTCAAACGAACCGAGTCTGAATTTGGCACGCTTGGGTTATGTCATGAAGACTCCTTCGGTACTGGAAAACTATACTTACTATGGACGTGGTCCGCAGAATAATTATAACGACCGTAAGAACGGTGCTTTCGTACAACTGTATAACAGCACAGTGAAAGAACAGTTTGTGAATTTCCCGAAGCCGCAGTCAATGGGGAACCGTGAGGATGTACGCTGGTGCGCATTGACCGATGAGGTCGGCAATGGGGTACAGTTTGTATCTACTTCAACCTTCTCTGCATCAGCTTTGCCTTGGTCGGCCATGCAGATGGTTCAGGCTCCGCATCCATATCAGTTGCCTGAATCGGACGGGAATTATCTGCATTTGGATTTGAAGATGATGGGACTGGGTGGTAACAGCTGTGGTCAGGGTGGCCCGTTGGAAGAGGACCGCATCAAGGCCGGTAACCATTCGATGGGATTCATTATTCGTCCGGTAGAACAGGGTACTGACCTGATTGCCCGTGCCAAGGTATCAGCTGGCGGTGAAATGCCGATAAGCATCTCACGAGATGTTACCGGTAAGGTGGAATTGGTTTCAGAAAAGTCAGGAGCTGTTATCTGCTACAGTTTGGGTAAGAGCAAGAAGGCAGTAACGTATACCGAACCTTTTGACCTGCGTAACGGAGGAACACTGACTGTATGGGATAAGGATAACGATAAACTGAAGACCACCCGTGATTTCGCCAAGATTGAGACTATTCCTTTGGAAGTAATCTATGCCAGCAGTCAGGAAAGCGATGGAGGTGATGCCTATAATTTGGTAGATAATGATCCAAACACTATCTGGCATACCATGTATTCAGTGACTGTGGCCAAATATCCGCATTGGGTAGATTTGGATTGTGGAGAACCGAAGGATATCAAAGGTTTTACTTATCTGCCTCGTCAGGATGGAGCAAACGGTAACATCAAGGATTATAAGTTTCAGGTAAGTGATGACGGAAAGACTTGGAGCGATTCTGTCGCTTCCGGAACTTTCGAAAACAACTTGTCACAAAAGCGTGTGATACTGGATAAACCGGTTAAAGCTCGTTATGTACGTTTTACAGCGCTGAGTTCTCAGAATGGTCAGGATTTTGCTGCCGGTGCTGAGTTAGGAGTATTGGTGGAGTAACTGTGTAAAGACAGGCTTTTGTGCTGATTATAAATTGGTGTTTACTTATATCTGTTTCTTTGTAGATACCCTTTTGAAGATTAAAAATCCAACTGATTCCGACGGGTCAGTTGGATTTTTTTTTGATATGAGTCTTCAAGAAAGTATGATTTTTCTGAAAGTGTGGAACTTTGGAGATTTTCTGGTATTCGTTTAGTTTTGCTATTTATCACAGTTGTATCGGGAAATTATTTGTCCGTTTTTGAGTTAGGGTTTTGAATTAATGATGACTTGGGGGATTAAAAGATTTTATGTTTTCCGTCTTTAAGGATCTTTGGGCTTTAAAGAGGGTAAGTGATAGTGTTGCCATAATGATTAAATTAAAGGATACTCAAAAGATACTCCGAAACCCTCAAAAGTGAGGTTTCAATCCTTTTTTTTAAATCATGACTTCTTTGCTATAACGGAAAAAGGAAGCTGAAAAATACTAACTACCAGTGTATTATCAACTTCCTTTTTGTGATTCGGCCGAGATTCGAACTCGGGACCCACAGCTTAGAAGGCT
>URWP01000306.1 GCA_900551645.1 uncultured Bacteroides sp. | reverse complement strand
AGTTACTGCCAGTGTATTGTTATGGTATCTTTTGACGCGTTCAGACAAATTGAAATATATCCGTGGGGAAGGCAGCTTTCGGCCGAGAGCCGGAACGCTGAGAAAAGCGCTCCGTATCGGTCTTCCAATGGGAATAGAACATGTTGTGATTTGCGGTGCACAGATTCTTACAACTGTTATCGTGGCGCCGCTTGGAGTTTTTGCCATTGCGGCCAATTCTTTCGCCATAACGGCCGAAAGTCTCTGTTATATGCCCGGCTACGGAATTGCGGATGCTGCAACAACTCTTGTGGGGCAAAGCATTGGAGCCGGACGGCGGAGGTTAACTCGTAGCTTCGCCCGCATCACCGTATTTATGGGAATGGTCATAATGGGGGTAATGGGTATATTTATGTATATATTTGCGCCTCAGATTATCGGCTTGATGACTCCCGTTGAAGAAATTCGGGTATTAGGGGTGATGGCTTTACGTATCGAGGCATTTGCTGAACCTATGTTTGCCGCTTCGATTGTTGCATATGGAGTCTTTGTCGGAGCTGCCGATACACTTGTTCCATGTCTCATGAATTTTTTCAGTATTTGGGCTGTACGCCTGTCATTAGCTACTTGGCTTGCTCCGACATTAGGCTTGAAAGGAGTATGGATTGCCATGTGTGTTGAACTATGTTTCCGTGGATTCATTTTCCTTGTACGTTTGAAGCGGGAACGATGGCTGAAACACGAATGTCTTTCTTAAGCTATTTTCTTTAACGACAGAATATTAAACTGATATGTGTAACGATTCAAAATTGATTTTCTTATTCTGCATTAACGTTATTTTATTTTTTTGAACTCGTTTCGAAGTTGAGAAACAGAAATGTAACAGCTATGAATAATATGATTTCAAATATCAGTCTGATTTTACGCAATATATCTCAACTGTTTTTATGGAATTTATACCTTAGCCAAATCACTCCGTTCTCCATTGTTTGTACAGACAATAATTCAAGCGATTGTCCTTGTGAGGGATTTCCCTTACCGATGTAATGGAAAATAGAAGTTGAATTAGCCGAGCCGTCAATACCCGGATAAACAACAAGGCTCAGTTCGTCTATCAGTCCGGCTTGCAGAAATGCTCCGTCGATGATGCCGCCACCCTGTAAAGAAAGAGATTCCACACCAAATGTTTCCGCCAATGTCTGCATGGCAATGTTGAGGTTATCACCTTTTGTTCCGGCAAACAGGTAGGAAATACCCTTCTTCTGAAGGTACTCTAAATAAAATGCCGGAGCTGTTTCAGGCAGGATGGCTACAATGCTGTCCCCTCCTACAGTGGAAGATTCATAGAGAATATTTGCGTCCGGATCGGCTATCACAAAAAGGCGTTCAGAAGTATTTCCGGCAATATAAGGTACAGGATGAGCAAGTGGTGTGCTATCCCCTGTATGAAAGGTTTTTGGGAAATAACCTTCACATAATGTATGCTTTCCGAACATCCAAGCATCGGTATTCAGTTTACGACCAATTGCTGCGTATATACCAATTAATTCGTTCTTCTTTCCATTGAATGGTTCCGTCCAATGGTCGGTCAACAGGCGGCCATCTACGGAGCCCATTACATGACAAATGATTTGTGGATACATAGTGTTATCAATTTAGTTTATAATCGGACGTCAAAATAGAATATTCGGACTGATGACCGATGAGTTGCCGATACAATAAGGCTAATATGCGCGGTTGATAAAAGCCGAACTCTCCAGCCACCTGCTCTAATGAGCAACCATCTTTGCGAACACGTTTCTTAATGTATTCCATCATCTTTAGGCGGATATACTCAGCAAGCGTCTTTCCTGTTTCTACCCGTACTACTTCGTTCAGATAAGCTGTCGAAAGAGTGGAAAGCGTAGATTCGACCCGGCAGATTCCATCTTCCAGAGATTTTTGTCCACATAGGGAAAAATAGCGGGAGAGTGTCCTGTCTACTGTTGCAAGATATTCTTGACAAATGTCGGAACGGCAGGCAAACTGACGTTCATAAAAGCGGAGACAATAGTCCAACAATAATTCTACACCCACAGATACCAATCGTAGACTGTAAGGGTCTATATCCCGCTGCAGTTCTTCATGGATATGATTCAAACGGTCTTGTACGATATGCTTCTCCTGCAGGGAAAGATGCAGTGATTCATTCTCCCGATAATCAAAGAAAGTATAGTCCGCTTTCTTGAATACAAGGCTCTTGGTACTAAACAGTTCCGGACGTAACAGGAGCCCCGATATACTACCGTCCATCGCATCTTCGTGACTGATACAGATTGTATCTCCCGGTTTTGTGAATGTAAGCGTGCCGTATTGAAAATCGACACATTGCCTGCCATAGCGTACTTCTCCACACCGTGTCCTTACAAAACGGACTGCATAGAAGTTACCTGTAAAACACAACGTAGTATCATCTTCGAGTTGTCCCGGATCAATGACCGCTACTTGAGGATGTAATGTCGGTTGACGCATCTGTTTGTTGAACTCGTCTATAGTGAGTGACTGTATATCGTTCATTACTATTATTTGTTTTTATGTGCTGATACAAAAATACCGTTTCCGTCGTGGTGCGTCTATACACAGATTACGGATTGAAACACCAAAATCAACGAAAACGGTATGAGCTCCAATGAAAGCATCTCAAGTATTGGATGAGATGGATTCATTACAAATGTTTACCAAAGAAATCAGTTAGTTTGTTTACAGCCTTATCTACATATTCCGGTACCCAATACGTCTGGATGTGTCTTGCACCAGGGATTAGATACAATTCCTTATCATTCGTTCCAGTAGCTTTGCTGAAACATTGTTCGGTCATATAGAACGTGTCGGCAAGACTACCCGCCATCATTAACAACGGTTGGTTGATGAGATACATTCCCTCACTGGCATCAAATGCCATCAGATCGATCAGACTGCTCTTTGTATAACGGAAGGTAGAACCCGGATGCGCGTGAGATTGAAGGTAATACTCATAACCG
>URWP01000305.1 GCA_900551645.1 uncultured Bacteroides sp. | reverse complement strand
CACCTTCGCCCGTGTGCTCGATTTGTACGGAGGAAGTCACGATGCTATTGCCGCCGAAATCAGTGGAGCTACCTATACCGATGAACAGATTCGTGAAACGGTCCGTCAGGTATACGATGAAACCGGTTACCTGCTCGACCCGCACGGTGCTTGCGGCTACCGGGCTTTGGCCGAAGGACTGGCTCCTGATGAAGTCGGTGTATTCCTGGAAACAGCTCATCCGGCCAAGTTCCTCCAGACGGTGGAAGGTATTATCGGCCATTCAGTGGAAATTCCGGAGAAACTTCAGGCTTTCATGCGTGGAACCAAACAGAGTATTCCGATGAGTAAGGATTTTGCTTCGTTCAAGGAATATCTGATGAATGAATAATTGATAATGAACAATGATAATGGGCTTGGGAATTTTCTAGGTCCATTTGCAAAAAAACACCGGTTCTTGGTTGGAGCCGGTGTTTTTTATTCTTTTGGGGGCCCGGCGGAAAGGTAATCCGTCGGAACGGGAATTGTCATGGAAGTTGTAATTTCAATTTGACAAACTGCTTGATGAAGTCAATAGTGCCCTCAATACCTAATACCGATGAGTCGATGCACAGGTGATAGGTAGCGGCTGCTCCCCATGTTTTATAACTGTAGTAGTTATAATAAGTAGAGCGTTTTTTGTCAGCTTTCTCCATCAGTTCTTCCGCTTTTTCAGCGGTGATGTGGTGCAGGCGCATCAAGCGTTCGATACGTGCCTCGGGGGAAGCGGAAACAAAGACATTGCAGCATTGGGGATGGTCGCGAAGAATATAATCGGCACATCGCCCCACAAAAAGACAGGATTGCTGTTCTGCCAGGTGACGGATGACATCGCTTTGTATCTTGAATAGCGAGTCGTTGCTTAAATATGAATTGTATGGATAGGCACCCTCGGTAATAAACGGGAAACGCGATCCGAAGAGGCCACCCAATATGCTTTGAGAAGCTTTTTCGTCCGCTTTTTCGAAGAACTCCCTGCATAGTCCACTTTCTTTGGAAGCCAGGTTGATAAGTTCCTTGTCATAGAAAGCTATTCCTAATTCTTTGGCCAGTTTTTCACCGATTTCTTTTCCGCCACTTCCCAGTTGGCGGCCAAGATTGATTACATAGTGCTCGTTCATATCGTTGTTCTTTGTTACTGGTTGACAAATATACAATTTTTTTATTTTCTTCCCCGTTACAGAGACTTTTTTCTGCTGAATTTATGCCTTATCCGCCTTCAGACTCTGTTCGTTTGCATGGCGTTTAAAGGTCTGGAATTGTTTATAAAGCATGATACCGGCAATGATACTGGCTGCCGCATCCGAGATAGGCATGCTGAACCAGACCCCTTTGGCATCCCAGAATATCGGAAGGATAATCAGGCAGGGAATCAGTATCAGTACCTGACGACTTAAGGACAGGATGATGGCTTTCCTGGCCATACCGATGCTTTGGAAAAAGTTTGATGTAACCATCTGGAAACCGATGATGGGGAAGAACATTACCACAATCCGTAACCCTTGTGCAGAGATGTTGATGAGTGTTTCATCGCTGGTGAAGGCTGAAACAGCCAGTTTGGGAATAAGCTCGCCAACCAGGAATCCGGTGGTAGTGACTATTGTTGCCGCAATGACAGTGAGTTTCATTACTTGGTTTACGCGGTGGTATTGTTGTGCACCATAGTTGTAGCCGGCAATCGGTTGCATGCCCTGGTTGAGGCCCATGACAATCATGACGAAAAGGAAAGAGATACGGTTCACAATACCAAAGGCACCGATGGCTAAATCGCCGTCATATTGTTTCAGCCCTTTATTGATGAGGATGACAATGAAACAGGAAGCTACATTCATGAAGAAAGGAGCCAGCCCGATGCCGATGATATTTTCTACCAGCACCCGTTTCAACCGGTAGATGCCCCGGTGGAGGTGAAGCAGTTCGTTTTTGTTACAGAAAATTTTGATGAGCCAGGTTAAGGATAATATCTGTGCCAGGATGGTAGCAATAGCTGCTCCTTGGATACCCCAACCAAATCCATAAATGAAGATAGGGTCCAATATGGTATTGACAACAACTGTGAAGATGGTGGCTAGCATGGCTTTTTGTGGATGTCCGGCCGAACGGAGTACGGAATTTAATCCAAGGTACATGTGGGTGATGACATTTCCTAACAGAATAGTAACCATGTAGTCACGGGCATAGGGGAGGGTTGCTTCGCTGGCACCGAAGAAATATAGGATAGGGTTGAGGAATGCCAGTGTAATGATAGTGAACACGATACCGATGAGGAGGTTCAGTGAGACTACATTACCTAAAATTTTATGGGCTGTATCGTAATCCTTTTGTCCCAGTTTGACAGAAATCAGGGTGGAGGCTCCGACACCTACCAGTGAACCGAAAGCAGCTGCCAGATTCATGAGCGGGAAAGTGACAGCTAATCCTGAAATGGCTAGTGGCCCTACACCATGTCCGATAAAGATACTGTCTACCATGTTATAAAGTGAAGAGGCCGTCATGGCGATGATGGCCGGAACCGCATATTGTGTCAATAGCTTTCCGATGCGTTCTGTTCCTAATTCGTTGATTGCTCCATTTTGCGACATAAAACTCTTTTTATTGCTAAGTGGTTGATAAAAAATGACTTTCTAATCTAGTCGCCGCAAAGGTACGGAAAATACGGTAAAACTGGGGGGAAGGAAATGTAAAACTTGTCAAAAAAATGATGATGGATGACATCGTTTTATCTGAGAAATACGATAGAATTGGATTTAAAGTTTTTGAATAAATTCAGAAAAGCCACTGACTGATTTCGGTCGGTGGCTTTTCTGAGTTACAATCGGTGTGGTATCAGAAGATGCTCCAGGCTACGGTCAGTCCGGCCATGACGATGGCTACCATACTCATCAGTTTGATGAGAATATTCAGGCTAGGACCAGAGGTGTCTTTGAACGGATCACCTACGGTGTCGCCTACTACGGTAGCTTTGTGCACTTCACTGCCTTTACCGCCGA
>URWP01000304.1 GCA_900551645.1 uncultured Bacteroides sp. | reverse complement strand
CTGCAGGTAAATAATCTGAATATAACCTGAGTTTTCAAAATCCTTTCAATGAAATATTTGATAGTAGGACTGGGGAATATCGGCGACGAGTACCGTGAAACCCGTCATAATATAGGATTTATGGTATTGGACGCCCTAGCTAAGGCGTCCAATATTGTTTTTAAGGATGGCCGTTACGGAGCCACCACTACCCTCTCGGTAAAAGGCAGACAACTCATCCTGCTCAAACCTTCCACATACATGAACCTGAGCGGCAATGCGGTCAGATACTGGATGCAGCAGGAAAAGATTCCGTTGGAAAATGTACTGGTAGTTGTAGACGATCTGGCATTACCATTTGGAAGTCTTCGCCTGAAAGGAAAAGGTAGTGATGCCGGACACAATGGACTGAAACATATTGCCGCTACATTGGGAACCCAAAACTATGCACGTCTACGTTTCGGTATCGGTAACGATTTTCCTAAAGGTGCCCAAGTAGACTATGTATTAGGTAAATTCGGTGAGGATGACCGCAAACAGATGCCAGAACGGCTGGAACTGGCTGGCGAAATCATCAAAAGTTTCTGTCTGGCCGGCTTGAACCTGACCATGAATCAATACAACAACAAATAAGTATGGCTGAAGCTAGAATAGACAAATGGCTGTGGGCCGCACGTATCTTCAAAACACGTACTATTGCGGCTGAAGCCTGCAAGAAAGGCCGAATCAGTATTAATGGCGCACAAGCCAAACCGGCTCGAATGATAAAACCAGGCGACACCATCCAAGTAAGAAAACCGCCTGTCACCTACTCTTTCAAGGTCTTGCAGGCTATCGAAAAGCGTGTGGGATCCAAATTGGTGCCTGAGGTCATGGAAAACGTGACTACCCCCGACCAATATGAACTGCTGGAAATGAACAGAATCAGCGGATTCATTGACCGTGCCCGCGGTACCGGACGTCCGACCAAGAAAGACCGGCGTGATTTGGACGATTTCTTTACACCGGAATACCTGGACGATTTGGAATTCGATTTTGACGATGAAGACGAAGATGTCTGAAATTCCAACTACTTTTATTATTTTTGCAACCGACAATCGGAAACATTTAAAATAAGATATACAACCATGGAATTAGCAAGTAAGTACAATCCCGCTGACGTGGAGGGAAAATGGTACCAGTATTGGCTGGACAACAAACTTTTCAGTTCAAAACCCGACGGACGTGAACCTTACACCGTCGTCATTCCGCCGCCAAACGTGACCGGAGTTCTCCACATGGGACACATGCTTAACAATACCATCCAAGATATTCTGGTACGTCGTGCCCGCATGATGGGTAAGAATGCTTGCTGGGTACCGGGAACCGACCATGCATCCATCGCTACCGAAGCAAAAGTAGTGAACAAACTGGCACAGCAAGGTATCAAAAAGACAGATCTGACCCGCGAAGAATTCTTGAAACATGCCTGGGCATGGACAGAAGAACACGGTGGAATCATCCTGAAGCAGCTACGACGCCTGGGAGCATCCTGCGACTGGGACCGTACCGCTTTCACCATGGACGAAAAACGTAGCGCAAGTGTTATTAAGGTATTTGTCGACCTGTATAACAAAGGGCTCATCTATCGTGGTGTACGTATGGTCAACTGGGATCCGAAAGCCCTGACAGCCCTTTCAGACGAAGAGGTTATCTACAAGGAAGAACACAGTAAGCTGTATTACCTGCGCTACTATGTAGCCAACGATGACATGAGCGGCGAAACCGGAGCAGAAGGCGAAGTGGTACACCGTGACGAACAGGGGCGCCGCTATGCCGTAGTAGCAACGACACGTCCGGAAACCATCATGGGCGATACAGCTATGTGTATCAACCCCAACGACCCGAAGAACCATTGGCTGAAAGGCAAACAAGTCATCGTACCTCTGGTAAACCGTGTAATTCCAGTTATCGAAGATGATTATGTAGACATCGAATTTGGTACCGGATGGCTGAAAGTCACTCCGGCCCACGATGTGAACGACTACATGCTGGGTGAGAAATATAACCTGAAGTCTATCGATATCTTCAATGACAATGGTACCTTGAGCGAAGCTGCCGGTATGTATGTAGGTATGGACCGTTTCGATGTACGTACTCAGATTGAAAAAGATCTTGATGCAGCAGGACTGTTGGAAAAGGTAGAGGCCTATACCAATAAGGTAGGTTTCTCTGAACGTACCAATGTTGCCATCGAACCGAAGCTTTCTATGCAGTGGTTCTTGAAAATGAAGCATTTTGCCGACATGGCTCTGCCACCGGTAATGGAAGATGCTCTGAAGTTCTACCCGGCCAAATACAAGAATACCTACAAGTATTGGATGGAAAACATCAAGGACTGGTGTATCAGCCGTCAGCTGTGGTGGGGACACCGTATTCCAGCTTACTTCTTACCACAAGGTGGTTTTGTTGTAGCCGAGACAGCCGAAAAAGCACTTGAACTGGCTAAAGAAAAGACCGGAAATCCAGATTTGAAGCTGGAAGACTTGCGTCAGGACGATGACTGTCTGGACACTTGGTTCTCTTCATGGCTGTGGCCGATTTCTCTGTTCGACGGTATCAACAACCCAGGCAACGAAGAAATTAAATATTACTACCCGACTTCCGATTTGGTAACAGGTCCGGATATCATCTTCTTCTGGGTAGCCCGTATGATTATGGCAGGATACGAATACATGGGTGATATGCCGTTCAAAAATGTCTACTTTACCGGTATCGTACGCGACAAACTGGGACGTAAGATGTCAAAGTCACTCGGTAACTCCCCCGACCCGCTGGATCTGATCGACCGTTTCGGTGCCGACGGTGTACGTATGGGTATGATGTTGTCTGCTCCGGCAGGAAACGACATCCTCTTCGACGATGCGCTGTGCGAACAGGGACGTAACTTCAACAACAAGATATGGAATGCTTTCCGTTTGGTTAAAGGTTGGGAAGTAGCCGACATCGAACAACCGGAATACGCCAAGCTGGCTACCGAATGGTTTGAGGC
>URWP01000303.1 GCA_900551645.1 uncultured Bacteroides sp. | reverse complement strand
AAGACTTGTAACCACCGCGGCCAGACTGGCTGTTTTCGCCTTCGTGTCTGTTTTCTCTTTCTGTCATAAATGATAGCTGTTTAAAAAATTAATACTCTACCCTCTCGGGCAATTCTTCTTCAGATTTATTGGTGTTTTTGAGTTTATGGTTAAAATTACATTCCAGTATAGTTATGCGGAGTTATCGCACGGAGTTCTTTCTTGATTTCCTCACTTACATTCAGGGTCTCGATGAAATCTTTGATAGAGGCTTCATTGATGGCCTGATTAGTACGTGTCAAAGCCTTCAAGGCTTCGTACGGATGCGGATAAGCTTCCCGACGCAGAATTGTCTGGATAGCCTCAGCCACCACACTCCAACAATTGTCCAGATCTTCGTAAATCTTATGTTCATTCAGCAAAAGTTTACCCAATCCTTTCAGTGAGCTCTGGATAGCTATCAGTGTATGTCCGAACGGAACACCGATATTACGCAAAACAGTAGAATCTGTCAAATCACGCTGCAGACGTGATACAGGCAATTTGGATGACAGATGTTCGAACACGGCATTAGCCATTCCCAGATTACCTTCCGCATTCTCAAAATCAATCGGATTCACTTTGTGTGGCATGGCGCTTGAACCTACTTCACCGGCTTTAATCTTCTGCTTGAAGTATTCCATCGAAATATACTGCCAGAAGTCACGGTTCATATCAATCATGATAGTATTGATACGCTTCATGGCGTCAAAGATAGCGCCCAAATTATCGTAATTGGAAATCTGTGTAGTATACTCTTCACGTTCCAGCCCCAGCTTTTCGGCTACAAACTTGTTACCGAAAGCTTTCCAGTCAAATTCCGGATAAGCTACATGATGGGCGTTGTAGTTACCGGTTGCACCACCGAACTTAGCTGTAATCGGACAAGCCTTCAACACTGCCAACTGACGGTTCAGACGATAAGCAAACACCATGATTTCTTTTCCCAAGCGGGTAGGAGAAGCAGGCTGTCCGTGAGTTTTAGCCAACATCGGGATATTTTTCCATTCTTCAGCATACGTCGTCAGCTGATCTATCAGCTTCTGAATCTGCGGATAATATACTTCTTCCAGCGCATCTTTAATAGACAAGGGGACAGAAGTATTGTTGATGTCCTGTGAAGTCAGGCCGAAATGGATAAATTCCTTGTAAGGTTCCAGCCCTCCCAATTTATCGAACTGTTCTTTGATGAAGTACTCTACAGCCTTCACATCGTGATTGGTTACACTTTCAATTTCTTTGATACGCTGGGCATCAGTTTCAGAGAAATTACGGTAAATGTCGCGCAATGACTCAAAACGGGTTGCATCCAGGCTTTTCAGCTGAGGCAAAGGCAACTCACATAAAGTGATGAAATATTCAATCTCCACACGCACACGGTATTTCATCAGTGCGTATTCAGAAAAATAGGCAGCCAAAGCTCCCGCTTTGCTTCTATATCGGCCGTCAATAGGCGATACGGCTGTGAGTAAATCAAGCTCCATCATTGTCGTAAATGTTTTTTGATTCTTATAATGATCATTATTGAGTGTGCAAAAGTAATGCTTTTTCCTGAGTAAACAGGGCTCACATCGAAAACTTTAGTAATTATTTTACAATTATTTCCATTTATTGTAATGAATACGTGAGTCGTCCCATTTATCCTTCGGAGTCTGCTTCCCCATAGGGTATCCTATCGGTATGACACAGAGCGACTTCACCTGCGACGGGGTGTGTAGAAAACGTGACACCACTTCCATACGTTCCCGATACGGATAAGTAGCCGTCCATACTGCTCCAAGTCCTTGTGCCTCGGCTGCCAACAGAATATTCTCGGCAACGGCCGAACAGTCCAAATACCAGTAATCCGACTTGGTTTCATCGCCACATACAACAATGGCCATCGGCGCAGAGGCCAACATCTTGGCATACGGAAGATGAGCAGCTAAAGAATCCAACAACGCACGCTCATCGACGACGATAAATTCCCACGGGCGCCTGTCTTTCCCACTAGGGGCAGCCATCCCTGCCCGCAACAGATTCTCAACCTTTTCTTTTTCTATCGGCATATCCGACCGGTAACTGCGGACGCTCTTCCGCTGCAAGATATTCTGCAGCACTGTCTCTGCATCCGAAGAAGACACATCACCAGCTGTCCGTTGGCAAGAAGCGACAGTCAGCATCCCCGCCAATACAGTCAATATGAACCACATCTTTTTCATTGCGTAACAAATTCTAACGGTTTACCGTATACAAAGATAAATCTTAACTTAGTTACACACAAGCTCTCGCTTTTGTTTTCACTCAGAAAACTATTTAGGAGTTATCCCATATGATGTATATGTTCCTCAGATTAAAAACATATGTTTTCCCAACAAAGGACATACATTTCATCCATACCAAACGTACATTTCCGATATAAAGAACATAATTCCCCTGAGGAAACAAATCCAAACATTGTATCACCCCGTTACCTCAAGACATCAGAACCATACATACACAACGATCCGGACAGCACCAAATAAAAAGGGCTTATCCAACGCATAGAAAAGTTATTATCCGATTAACTGACAGATGACGTAGAAATGACAGAAACAGAGTCTTTCATAAAACTGAACCTGATGACAATCCAATTCAGGCATATGGTCAAGCACTCCCCAAAGAACAAACCAGACCATTAGCCAAAGGAAACCGGTAAGTATTCCATCACATCCTTAATTTTTAGCTTCTTCCAATAACAACGTATCACAAAAAAACGTAACTTCGCGCCGCTAAAAGAAAGAAACATTTTTTTGATAAGAAATTATGGAATTACCTAAAGATCCGATGATGCTGTACAGCCTCATCAACATGAAACTGCGTGACTTTTATCCATCGCTCGATGCACTTTGCGCTGACTTGAATGTCAGCAAAGAAGAAATTGTAACCAATCTGAAAGCTGCCGGCTTTGAATATAATCAGGAGTTGAACAAATTCTGGTAATCGCCGGAAACTTCTGAAATCATAGCGGGCTTTTC
>URWP01000302.1 GCA_900551645.1 uncultured Bacteroides sp. | reverse complement strand
CATTTATAAATATCTAAAATTTTAATTCAACCAACGAGTTCAGGAAAATTCATTTTGCTGACTCTTTCATATCCGCGATATACTTCATCACTGCTTCTGAAGAAAATAGCAATATCCTCTATTCTATTCTGACGGTATTCGTTGCTAAGGGATGCTTTTGCTTGCTCAACTAACCCTGGTAGTTCATCTGTCCACTTTGCAGCACCTTTCTTCCAATTGACAATCTTCACATACTCATATGAAGGTTCTGCATCCTGTAATTTCCTTGAAGAAATAGGCGCCTCATTGGGATTCTTCAGATAATAAGAAGCCGTTGCAAGAATTTTGGGGTATGACCTATAATTCGTCCTCATTGTATACTCGTGTGGAGAAAGTTTCGAGGTTAATTGCTTATAATAGTAATCAGGTCCTGTCGATTCCGGAATACCATCAATCTTTTTGTCAAAGCCATAAATACTCTGATTCTTGTCGCCAATAGTGAAAAACCTTACTCCAGGATAAATTTGGCGTATCATAAGCATAGCATCAAGACGGGTTTGGGTGATATCCTGGAACTCGTCAATCATAACATAGCGAATCCCCGGCAAGATTTGCTTAACATCAGCCGGTCGACTGCTCAGTGCCTTCAGTAAATAGCCTTCCCATTCCTTAATATTGACATCATCCAACGACTGTCCGCACACAACCCTTGCCAAAGCAGAAAATGTATGGACATGAATCTGGCTGGCAGAGCGTCCCAAGCCGAGACTACCAAACAGTCTATCCAAACGATTCCTCAGTTCAACCACAACAGCCCTGTTATATGCCAAGACGAGAATTTCGCTTGGAGATACATTTTCCCTATAAATGAGCCGGGCGCACCGTAGGGTCAGTATGTGTGTTTTTCCTGATCCCGGTCCGGCCAATACATTGATATCTTCGTCAGTCGGAGCGTCATAAATTATTCGTTGCTCATCCCCTAAGATATTCTCCTCCTTTATGATAGCTTCATCCTGCAAGGCTGCAATAAACTTACGGTCTTCAGGATTCTTCTCGTCATAGTAGTTACTTACTAAAGTGAAGAAATCATCAAACGTAACACACTTGAAATATTCACTAATGAAATGATTCAGATTCGATTTACCTTTACCCGCAAAGGCGTTCATTGCGGCAAGACGAATCTTCCTCATTTTATTCATAAGGTCGAAGTCCTTTTTAACTCTCTCATCCAACGAATCAGGCTTTATTTTTTCACGGATTGGCAACTCTGATTTCGTAGTTGTATAAACCTCGATGCCCACAGGAAGAAGACCGTCTGAATTAACATAGCCAAGAACCCTCAATATATGAAGAATATCATTCAGATAACTGTATCCTTTCCCATCAAGATTCAGTTCTATGAGACAATCCGCCCAGTTAATTTTGCCGGATTTTCCGCCCAATTTATTGTTTTTGTCATCCAGATACTTTAAAAACCTCCGGCAATCAGACTTCAGTTCCCTGAGATAAGACAAACAGGATGAATTATCATATGAAATAACCTGCTTTACTTCTTTCGATTCTGTATCCAAGAAAGAACGAACTTTCACACCTGGAAGTAGTTCAATCACCGTAAAAATGTGTTTTGCACGTTTTCGTAACAAATCTGCCTTGTAATTCTTGGCTATGGCAAGACCTATATTTTTGGTTTTGGTTTCTTTCCTGTCATACCAAAGCATATATTGCTCTGTTATTGTTTCCCCACCTTTTGTAGTGCGTGTGTGAGGTTTGGTACTTATCTTATTCTCTTCAAGTGCCTCATTCAGCATCCGCTTTCGCAATGCTCCATCAACTACAAATTCTTCATGCGCCTTCAGACCAGAAAGAAGTTTCGTAACGGCTGCAAATATAACATCCAAAGTGATATTTGTATTATTACTCAACCAGTATGAAGTCTCACTGCTTCTGGTCATAGATATTTCACAACGCATATCCTGCTCCAGTCTAAGCCACCTTTCTTTGGTACAGAATATTAGCGCATTCAATACAGCTTGATACCCAAGATTTACTTCACACCTCAAGTCATTGATGGAAACCTGAATCAGGCCTTCATGTAGCGGCTTGTAGTGATTCCTGATATAATCGTATACCTTATAGGCATTAGCCATTGTCTTAAAGTTACCTACATCTCTGAGTGCGATATTCTTATCTGTTATTGAAACATTTACATGTGACGGACACAAGAACCCCATCTTAATTCGCTCCATGTTTTCAAGCCAATACATTCCCAACTTGAAATCTGTATACGAGCCATCAAGTTTATCTTTTCTCCAAAGATTCTGAGGAACGACTATTGGTGTCTTTTGAGTCTGCTCAATGCTTTGCAGCGGCTTGATATAATCAAGGATAGACTTTCTGATCTCGTTAAGATTCGACCAACTAAGCATACTCTTTATCAACAGTTCCTTTGCCTTTTTGAAATCCTCTTTCGACACCAAACAAATTGTCGGGAGTAACTTGTCGCCGACAAAACCTGCCGCTTCATAGTCCTCTCTTTTTCTTCCTGCACGTCCGACCTCTTGTAAGTAGTCCTCAAGAACAGAAGGTGGTGAATAATGCACGATATAGTGAACGTTAGGAATGTCCATTCCCATGCCAAAGGCTTTTGTGGCACACAATACCGCTATGCTACCAGATTTAAACTTTTGATAAATTTCTTCGCGGTCATCAGCATCCATCCCAGCATGGAAAAAACCTATCGGAGCACAGCCTTCCTTATCATAAGAGAACCCTAATTCAGTCATATGCTCCTCCAAATAAGCTGCGCATAACTCACATTGCATCTTTGTCCTGCAGAAAATAATCATTCGACTCTTTGTGGTATCGATATTATTCTGCTGAATATATTCAACAATTGCCTTAATTCTGGAACTGTCATCATTGGCCACATTAACAAAAGACATCCCAATATGGCTTCGGATAGGATTGTAATCTTCCTCCTTCTGACCATATCGCTGAACCCCCGGCAAAAATCTGGCAATTGCATCCTGTATCTGCCTGGTAACGGTGG
>URWP01000301.1 GCA_900551645.1 uncultured Bacteroides sp. | reverse complement strand
GCTACATTGTAGCCGGTATTATGGCGGGTCCTTCCGTTTCTCTGGTCCCGACTGTTTCCGATCCTGCCAATATCAAAATATGGGCGGACATCGGTGTCATTTTTCTGCTGTTCGCGATGGGACTGGACTTTTCGTTCAAGAAATTGATAAATGTGGGCATTACGGCTATCGTTGCCACTGTCACTATTGTATGTGGCATGATGTTCATAGGTTATACAGCGGGGAATGCAATGGGGTTCTCCCACATGAGCAGTATTTTTCTGGGTGGAATGTTGTCCATGTCGTCCACGGCCATCGTATTCAAGGCCTTCAATGACATGGGACTTCTCCAACAGAAATTCACTGGCATTGTCTTGGGGATTCTTGTTATCGAAGATCTGGTGGCTGTAGTGATGATGGTTGTTCTTTCCACGTTGGCGGTAGGCAAACATTTTGAAGGGAAGGAGATGCTGGAAAGTATATTGAAGCTGGCCGCTTTCCTGATTTTCTGGTCGGCATTGGGTATCTATCTGATACCTACCCTGCTGAAGAAGATACGCCGTTTCACCAGCAACGAGATTTTATTGATAACCTCTCTGGGACTTTGCCTGGGAATGGTGATGATTGCGACAAAAGCGGGATTTTCTGCCGCATTGGGAGCCTTTGTCATGGGGTCCCTGCTGGCAGAGACCGTTGAAGCGGAAAAAATCGTACATATCGTACAGCCGGTAAAAGACCTGTTCGCTTCCATATTTTTCGTGTCGGTAGGAATGATGATCGATCCTGCCATGATGTGGGAATATGCCGTCCCTATTCTCATCCTGACATTGCTGGTACTGTCCGGTCAGGTACTGTTCGGGAGCTTTGGTGTCTTGCTTTCCGGCCAGCCGTTGAAAATTGCCATACAGTCCGGCTTTTCACTGACACAGGTCGGTGAATTCGCATTCATCATCGCATCTTTAGGCGTCAGTCTGAATGTTACGGACAAGTATCTCTATCCGGTCATAGTGGCAGTATCTGTCATAACGACTTTTCTTACCCCCTATATGATACGGCTTTCGGAACCAGCATACCGGTTTATAGACATCCACATGCCTGAATCCCTGAAAGATTATCTCGTACACTATACGTCCGGGGCAATGACTGTAAAACACCAGGGTACTTGGCATAAACTGATCCGGTCTATGCTGGTGTCTGTCACACTCTATCTGGTCGTATGCGTTTTTTTCATCACTTTATATTTTTCCTATGTGCATCCTTTGATTAGGAAAAGTCTGCCGGGAATGGAAGGGAACTTGTTGGGCTTCATCATCATCTTTCTTGTCATATCCCCGTTTCTATGGGCCATCATCATGAAAAGGAACAATTCAACCGAGTTCCGTAAACTCTGGACGGACAACAAGTTCAACAGAGGGCCTTTGGTATCAATAGTACTTGTCAAAATACTGATCTGCACGATTATCATGATGAGTATCATTACCCATCTTTTCAATGTTGCCTTGGGAGCCGGGTTGGTAGTCTCTTCCATTATCATTGCCGTCATTTATTTTTCCAAGCGGATCAAGAAACGGTCGCTGACTATAGAGAGACAATTTATGGCAAACTTTCAGGGGACGGACGGGAATGTACTTTCTACAGAAAGTGATACAGGCTCCACCCTTGGCAGCAATATCCCGTTCAAGGAATTACATTTGGCGGATTTCACAGTATCCCCTGATTCCATATATGTGGGCAGAACATTAAAAGAAAGCAGCTTGCGCACCTTGTTTCAGATAAATGTGATTTCAATCACCCGTGGAGAAAAACGCCTAGATATACCACAAGGGGAAGAACATCTCTATCCATATGACAAGGTTACGGTCGTAGGTACGGACCGACAGTTGGAAAGCTTCCGGACATCCATGGAGCAAAAGAAGGTAGAAAGGAACGGGAACGGAACATCCTCGCAGGATGAGATGGAAATAGGGCAATTTCCTGTCGAAGGAGGTTCACCATTGATCGGAAAGACGATCCGGGAGGCAGACATATCGGATAGCATCATTATCGGAATAGAGAGGAGTACCGTGAATATTATGAATCCAGACCCTGATACAATTTTCAAGGAGAATGATACGGTATGGATTGTCGGTAAACGAAAAATAATAAAAGGACTGAATAAAGATTAGGACTTATTTAATTAAAATGTCATGGAATATTCAAGTTATAATGTAAATACCCCTCAGTGGAGGGAGATTACAGTAGGTTCACATCTTCCTGCAGAACTGCGAAAACTTGCAGAAATCGCACATAATCTCTGGTGGACATGGAATGATGACGCAAAGAAACTGTATTGTGATTTGGATTCGGAACTTTGGAAAGAGGTGGAACAGAATCCGGTATTGTTTCTGGAGCGGATAAATTATGAGAAGCTTGTAGCGCTGGCACATGATGAGAACTTTGTCTATAAAATGGATGCCGTCTATTCCGCCTTCAAAAAATACGTCGATGTGGAACCGGATCACCAGCGCCCGTCAATAGCTTATTTCAGCATGGAATACGGCTTGGATGAAGTCCTTAAGATATATTCCGGTGGTTTGGGAATGTTGGCGGGGGATTACCTGAAAGAGGCGTCGGACAGCAATGTGGACCTTTGTGCCATAGGACTTTTGTACCGTTACGGTTATTTTGCCCAGTCGTTTTCCATGGACGGCCAGCAGACAGTCAATTATAAAGCGCAGAATTTCGGGCAGCTCCCGATTGAAAAGGTAATGCAACCGGATGGGAAACAACTGGTAATCCACGTCCCCTATGCCGACAGTTTTGTGGTACATGCCAATGTCTGGAAAGCCAGTGTGGGGCGTATTCCCCTTTATCTGCTGGATACGGACAATGAACTCAACAGCGAGTTTGACCGCCCTATCACTCACCATCTGTATGGAGGCGACTGGGAGAATCGGCTAAAACAGGAAATACTGCTTGGCATAGGCGGGATGATGACGCTGAAAGCTTTGGGTATAACGAAGGATGTATATCACTGTAATGAGGGGCATGCCGCACTGATCAATATCCAGCGGCTT
>URWP01000300.1 GCA_900551645.1 uncultured Bacteroides sp. | reverse complement strand
CCCTGGTTAAAATAAATGCTGATATCAGCTGAACCATTGTTTGAGGCACTAGACTGAATGTACATCATGTTTTCTACACCGTTAATCTGGTCTTCCAGCGGAGCAATCACTGAGTTCAACACAGTCTGTGCATTCGCACCTGTATACGTTGCTCTTACCGATACGGTAGGAGGCGCAATGTCCGGATACTGTGTAACAGGCAGGGTAGCCAGACCAATTACACCCAGTATCACCAACAGGATGGAAATCACTGTAGACAGTACCGGACGGTTAATAAATTTATCTAGTTTCATTCTTTACCTTATATATTATTGTGTAAACGACAATGTATTCCCCCGATTAATTGAAAGCCGTAGCAAAATTACCTTCTCTCTGGTCTTTCAACGCCTGCTGATACTTTGCCTCTTTTTCAGCAGTAGTAATCGGAGTAATCTTCTGTCCGTCCTTCAAAGTCTGGACACCTTCCACCACAATCTTGTCACCTTGTTTCAAACCTCCGGTTACAATATAATTCTTACCATCATTCAAACTTGAAATCTGAATTTCTGTATGCTTCAACGTATTGTCTGCCTGAAGCACATAAACGAACTTCTTGTCCTGGATTTCCTGAGTAGCCGATTGAGGAACCAACATAATGCCTTCCATCGTATAAGGGAATACTACATTGGCCATACCCCCACTACGCAGAATATTCTGCTTGTTCGGGAAGATAGCACGCATAGATACGGAACCGGTAGTCTGGTCAATAACACCGCTCACCGCATCAATTTTACCTGTCTCGCCATACATTGTACCGTCTGACAACTGCAACTGTACAGGAGGCATCTTTTCCAGCTGCTCTTTCAATGAACCACCGGCACGTGTCAGGTCCAACAACTGCTTTTCCGTCATAGAGAAATAAACGTACATGTCGCCGATTTCAGAAACCGTGGTCAACGGCTCTGCTACAGAAGGACTGACCAATGCGCCCACACGATACGGGAATGTACCGATTACACCGTCCGACGGACTGGTTACCGTACAGAATCCTAAATTCTGTTTGGCTGCAGCATATGCAGCCTCTGCCTGAGCCAGAGTAGCTTTGGCGGCCAAAAGATTATTCTGAGCAGTCTGATATTCGAAATCACTGATAATCTTCTGCTCATGCAACATTTTCTTATTTGCTTCAGTAGATGTTACAGTCTCCAGATTAGCCTTAGCCGAAGCTACAGAGGCTTTAGCCTGGTCGTAAGCAGCCTTATACTGAGTAGGATCAATCTGGAACAGAGCCTGCCCCTTCCGTACAGTAGCACCTTCATCTACGCACAGCTTCACGATAAATCCGGATACCTGAGGACGGATTTCGATATCCTGCAAACCCTTGATTGTAGCAGGATAATGCTCAGCCTGATTGCTTGACGTTACCGTCACTTCCTGTACGGCGAACTGGTCATCACCCATCTTCATGCCACTTTGGCCACCACCACAAGCAGTCAATACCGAAAGGCCCAATGCACAAAAGGCCACTCGGCTGGAAGAAAATCTTCTGTTTCTTTTCACATTCATGTTCATATCAATTAAATTGTTGTCTTTTCACATTCAGAACAGTTTCCATTTCATTCTTTTCAGATGCCTTTTTAACCAAATGAAAACTTTTTAAGGCCATTTAGTTTTTTAGCCGGTTGCAAATATAGCAAAAAAAATGCTTAGCACCAGCCTGTTTTAACTAACAATAACCCTCTACTTTCCATAGTGCAAAATATTCCAGTCTACCCAACCGAAACACAGCAACTCCCCTATCTATATTCGGTTTTCCCGATAATCTATAGTTTTCCGGACAAAAAAGCTTGCAATTAGCATTTTATTTCTACATTTGCGCAACACTTTTCTTAATGAACAATTTTAAATAGAATAGGAAATGGCAAAAATTACGAAAGAAGCTGCCTTACTTTATCACTCGCAAGGCAAGCCGGGAAAGATTGAAGTCGTTCCCACCAAACCTTATCAGACGCAACGTGATTTGTCGCTGGCCTACTCACCGGGAGTAGCCGAGCCATGTCTGGAAATCCAGAAAAGTCCTGAAACTGCATACGATTATACAGCCAAAGGTAACCTGGTAGCCGTTATCTCCAACGGTACAGCCGTATTAGGATTGGGTGACATCGGAGCCATGAGTGGAAAACCAGTCATGGAAGGCAAAGGACTGCTCTTTAAGATTTATGCCGGTATTGACGTATTCGACATCGAAGTCAACGAAAAAGACCCAGACAAATTCATCGAAGCAGTAAAAGCCATTGCACCGACTTTCGGAGGTATCAACCTGGAAGATATAAAAGCTCCTGAATGCTTCAAGATTGAACAGAGACTGAAAGAAGAACTGGACATTCCGGTGATGCATGACGACCAGCACGGAACAGCCATCATTTCCAGTGCCGGACTGCTGAACGCATTGGAAGTGGCAGGAAAAAAGATTGAAAACGTAAAGATAGTCGTCAATGGCGCAGGAGCTTCGGCCGTATCATGTACCAAACTGTACGTTTCATTGGGTGCCCGACTGGAAAATATCGTTATGCTGGACAGTAAAGGTGTCATTTCGAAAGAACGTACCGATTTGAATGAACAGAAACGCTACTTCGCTACCGACCGTACCGATATCCATACCTTGGCCGAAGCTATCAAGGGGGCCGATGTGTTCCTGGGACTTTCAAGAGGAAACGTCTTGTCACAGGATATGATCCGCAGCATGGCCGACCATCCGATTGTATTCGCACTGGCCAATCCGACTCCTGAAATTTCTTACGAAGATGCCATGGCTTCCCGCCCGGATGTATTGATGGCCACCGGACGTTCCGATTATCCTAATCAGATTAACAATGTTATCGGATTCCCATATATTTTCCGTGGAGCCCTGGATACCCGCGCCACTGCCATCAATGAAGAAATGAAACTGGCTGCCGTACGCGCCATTGCCGGACTGGCCAAGAAACCTGTCCCCGATATCGTAAACGAAGCTTACCATGTAAACAACCTGACATTCGGACCTGAATACTTCATCCCGAAACCGGTTGACCCACGTTTGATTA
>URWP01000299.1 GCA_900551645.1 uncultured Bacteroides sp. | reverse complement strand
TATTTCATGGCACTTCAAATTGGACTGTTCGTAATCTGTACAGGGACATTCCCTATGAAATAAGTCCCTGTACCTGCAAAGATATGAAATATGTCGGAAGATACATGTCAAAACCTCTTCTAATCATTATTTGGATTTTTAGACTGTCTATTGAAACTAACGGGTATAGATGGAAAATTGCTGATGAGGAATTCTGTGTGGTCTGTCTGAAAGAACGGCGGGAATGTCACTTCAACTTTCCTATGAACATAAGGTTGTTTCCTTCCTCGTCTATGGACTCCAACAATTCGGTCAACTGCTTGCGGTCGGCATCCGAACAACCGCTCCGCCCCAATCGTTTTTCAATGTAATGAATCCAACGGGCTGGTTCGTGCATCCAGTAGGCATAACCGTCTTTGAAAAGAACCGGATTCTCCATGTGGCCACAATAATCATTTACGATTCTCGCATAATACGAAGTTCGCTTCTGCTTGTCTGTAAAAATGGTTCCTTCACCAAATACATTTGTTATGTAATACCCCGGAATCTCATTGTAAATATGCACCGGCTTTTCATCCATCAAGCCGAAGTCCAGCGTGAATTTCGGCACGACACGGTTTCCCGTCCTGTCATAATGGAACAGCGTGTCACAGTTTGTGATGTGGAAGCTGAATTCCGGTACGTTGTGATAGGCAAACAATTCCCCATTGAAGTCTTTCATCCAAAAGCGTTCTTTCGCTTTCAATGTCCGTGCCACGTTTCCACGGCCATCCATCTGAATGGCCAAGTTCAGAGATTTCTGACTGGGCATCGGTATCTGTAGAATGCACAGGTTCCCTTCATCGTCTGTTTCTATTTTCGGCTTGGCCAGTGTACAGTCGGTTTCTATCTCGTGCGTTAGTTTTCCTTGCAGGTTGTAAACGAGAATCTTGGGTGCAAAAGCGAATTGCGCCAAGTAGACCTCCCCCTTTTGTTCACTGATGGCGGCATCATAAATGGACCACGCATATTCACCCGGGCCCTGACCGGCATTTCCTACGTTGCATAGGAAATTGCCCTGGCGGTCAAACAACAGGTAAGGCAGCTGACCATCTTGCATTTGGGATATACCTATATAATGTTCTGTGATGGTAGGCATGACCCGAAAGCCCAGTAGGGCGCTGTCATTGTCTTCAAAGCGGATGAGTTCGTAATCCTCCACCAGATCGCTCAGGTTTATTACAACCGTATCTTTTATTTCCTGATAATGGGCTACAAATACTTTATTTCCGCTGTTGTCTTTTACAACAGTAGTAGTGGTGTCTTGAGGGTTGCAGGCTACACATAGCAGCACAATACAATAGGATGTGATTAATGTTTTCATTGCATTGGACATTGGGTAACTGTAATCAAATTGTTTAACCGACATTGGAATTAATCGGCATTTCAAGTCTGGAACGGACAGGCACTCCATCAATTGTTGCCGGATGTTCAAAGCGGATTGTTTTAAGTAATCTAATGAATTCCTTATCCAAATCCGGATGTATGCCTTTTATGATTTTTACCTCAGACACGCTCCCGTCCCGCTCGACTGTTAATTCAGCCGTTCCTCTTCCTTTCATCGGCTCCACATTTTCAGGATATTTGAATTTGCTTATGTAATCCATGATTGCAGCATTGCTTATGAAGGCAGTGTTATCCACTTCCCCCATATTATAAATTTTAGTTGTGTCGATGACTGCCTTTTTCTCTTCGACAACATTCTGTTTTATCGCAGGAGTAGAGTCCGCATCTACCTGTGAATTGTCGGTTTGTACATTTTCCGTTGTCTCACCCACAGGTTCCGATTGTGCTTTTCCTTCACCAGCCTTTCCTCCACTGCATCCACACAACATTAAAATGGAAAGTAGAATATACCGTTTCATAAAATCATAAGTACATCCATACTGACCACTGTCTCTTACGAAAATTTGTTTCTTCTTTGCCACTTCGGCTTGGCTTAAATCGTGTAAGCCAATCTTACTCAAATGTTTCATACTAATTAGATTGAATAGTTAATAGATGTTTTATCGCTAAATTGTGTATTTTTATATAATCTACAAAATTATCGTAATATTATGAATATTCAAAAAAAACAAGAAAAATAAAGTATGATTTAATCTGTTATTTATTGTTTTTTATTTTTTTCGTACATTGTCTGCAAATTTTAATCGCCATGCAAAACATTGCCATGAAACGACCTGCCTTGTGCAGTAAACTCACGCGTCAACTTGTCGCGTACACATTTGCGCTTCTGCCCGTCCTAATGGCTTCGTGCGGAAGCAGGGACAATAAAAATACCCAATGGATAGACAAATGTAGTGTCGTGGCCGACAGGCTTGTCGCAGACGGTGACACGATGATCGTGTGCGACTACTCCGCCGTGAAAGAATCCGTACGCATACCCTTCAGCATGTGGGTTGACGAGCTGGAAGTCGTCAAGCTGGACAACAGCACCGAAGAAGCGTTGATAGGGTTTGCATGGCCGCTGGAGATTACAGAAAATTACATAGGGATAAATGTAGATAATTCTCCTTTCAGGATTTTTACACGTCAGGGCAAATTTGTAGCCTCCATCGGAAGTATCGGACAAGGCCCCGGTGAATATACTTTAATTTACGATCATCAGATTGACGAAGCGCACAACCGGGTTTACCTGCTTCCCTGGACTACGAAGCAAATCCTTGTTTACGACTTTCAAGGTAACTTTATCGGAAAAATTCCGTTACCGTATTTGGTGCATTTAGGGCAAATACATGTGGATTATGACAGGCAACGGGTCACCATCATGCAGTTGTCTTTCAAAAACAAGAATATCCTTAACAACGGAATCCCCTCTCCGTCGGTGTGGGTACAAGACTTGGAAGGAAATATTGTCCATGAGAACAAGGCATCCCAATTGGCTCTATCCGGAGGATACGGAAATGGTATCAGGTTCTGTGAAAAGAGAGCGAATCATTATGTCTTTTCTATGTTTCGCACTATTCCGGATGTAGCGGATTCACTGTACACCTATTTGCCGGACGAAAACAGGCTTTCCCCACAGTTTACAGTGAACTTTGGCAACGAAAAGCCAAAGCAT
>URWP01000298.1 GCA_900551645.1 uncultured Bacteroides sp. | reverse complement strand
CGCTGCCAGTTCGCCTCCCGTCAGTACATAGTCGCCAATGCTGATTTCCTTCGTGATGAAATGCTCCCGGATGCGATAGTCGATTCCCTTGAAATGCCCACAGAGGATAATCAGATTCTGACTTAAAGAAAGTGTATTCGCCATCTTCTGGTTGAACTGTTCGCCATCGGGTGTAGTGAAGATGACTTCATCGTAATCACGTTCCGCCTTCAAGGCAGAGATACAACGGTCTATCGGTTCAATTTTCATTACCATTCCTGCACAACCTCCGAACGGGTAATCGTCTACCTTCCGATAGCGATCATAAGCATAGTCGCGGAGGTTATGGATATGAATCTCGGCAATCCCTTTTTTCTGTGCACGGCTCATGATGGAACAGTTAAAGAACCCTTCAATCATTTCCGGTAAAACGGTGATAATATCTATTCTCATGGTTTCATTATTTTTCAGCAAAAGTACAAATATTCTGCCGCACCCTCACCGTGCGATGAGACATTTTTGTTACTTTTGCATGAAACATCATTCGACTCACCATGACAGAAATAGAAAGAATAGACCAATTGCGTGAAGAGCTGCATCTTCACAATTATAAGTATTACGTCCTGAATGCACCGGTCATCAGCGACCAGGAATTCGATAAACTGATGCGCGAACTGCAAGATCTGGAGGCCAGACACCCGGAACACTATGACAGTAATTCGCCCAGCGTACGTGTGGGCAGTGACCTGAACAAGAACTTCACGCAGGTAGAGCATAAATATCCGATGCTGTCTTTGGGTAATACTTATTCCGAAGCGGAAGTCACCGAATTCTACGAACGAGTACGCAAGGCACTCAATGAAGATTTTGAAATCTGCTGTGAGCTGAAGTTTGACGGGACCTCCATCTCATTAACTTATGAAGATGGGAAACTGATACGTGCCGTTACACGGGGAGACGGTGTAAAAGGCGATGACGTAACAGACAATGTAAAGACCATCCGAAGCATCCCTTTGGTATTACACGGCGAAGGATATCCCGCACAGTTTGAAATCCGCGGAGAAATTCTTATGCCTTGGGATTCGTTTGAAAACCTGAACAGAGAAAGAGAACTGCGAGAAGAGCCGCTGTTTGCCAATCCGCGTAATGCAGCTTCGGGAACCCTGAAATCGCAGAACTCTTCTGTAGTTGCAGCGCGTAAACTCGATGCCTATCTCTATTATCTGCTCGGTGAGAATCTGCCACACGACGGCCATTATGAAAACCTTCAGGAAGCGGCCCGTTGGGGATTCAAGATTTCTTCACACATGAAAAAGGCCCACACCTTGCAGGAAGTGTTCGATTTCATCAACTATTGGGATGTAGAGCGCAAGAATCTTCCGGTAGCTACTGATGGTATTGTCCTGAAGGTAAATTCTGCCCGTCAGCAACGAAATCTGGGGTATACAGCCAAATCTCCACGATGGGCTATCGCCTACAAGTTCCAAGCAGAACAGGCACTGACGAAACTGCTGAAAGTTACCTATCAGGTAGGACGCACGGGAGCTGTTACACCGGTAGCCAATCTGGATCCGGTCCAACTCTCCGGTACCGTAGTGAAACGTGCCTCACTGCATAATGCAGACATCATCGCCTCGCTTGACCTGCACATCGGCGACAGTGTTTACGTAGAAAAGGGTGGGGAGATTATCCCGAAAATTACCGGGGTGGATTTAGCTTCCAGACCGGCCGACAGCGAAAAGGTAACATTCATTACTCATTGTCCGGAATGTGGAAGTCCGCTGGTACGCTACGAAGACGAAGCAGCCCACTACTGCACCAACGAAACAGCCTGTCCGCCACAGATAAAGGGAAAGATAGAACATTTCATCAGCCGCAAAGCCATGAACATCGAAGGGTTGGGGCCAGAAACTGTTGACCAGTTCTACCAGGAAGGACTTATCAAGGATGTAGCCGATCTTTACACCCTTCAGGCTGCCGATATCTGCCGTTTGGACCGGATGGGCGAAAAATCGGCAGACAACATCATTCAAGGTATCAGCCGTTCAAAAGAAGTTCCTTACGAACGAGTGTTGTTTGCTTTAGGTATCCGTTTTGTAGGAGAAACTGTAGCCAAAAAAATCGCTAAAGCTTTCCGCTCTATTGATGCGCTGGCGAATGCCAGTCTGGATGACCTGATACATGTAGACGAAATCGGCGAAAAGATAGCTCAAAGCATCCGCCTTTATTTCACAAACGAAAAAAATCAGGAACTCATCAGACGGTTACAGGAAGCCGGGCTCCGTTTTGAAGCCGATGAAGAAGATCTGGCAGGGCAGACCGACAAGCTACAAGGAAAATCTATCGTCATCAGTGGTGTATTCATACATCATTCACGTGATGAGTATAAAGATCTTATCGAAAAGAATGGAGGGAAAAATGTGGGAAGTATTTCAAAGAAAACCAGCTTTATCCTTGCAGGAGACAATATGGGTCCCAGCAAACTGGAAAAAGCTCAGAAACTAGGCATTCCTATCATGAATGAGGACGAGTTCCTTGCACTGCTGGAACAGGAATAAGCTTTCATTTCCTTACTTTTCACACAGAAAAGTCAAAAAAGCTATTAAAAATAACGCATAGAAAGAAAATATTCGTATTTTTGTACACCTAAATAACGAGTTTATAATCCATTTATGATACGAAGAAGACTTAAAGGAATGGGAGTAGCCCTGATTACTCCATTCAAAGAAGATGGAAGTGTAGATTACGATGCACTGGTACGGCTGGTTGAATATCAGGTACAGAATGGTGTAGACTTCCTCTGTGTTTTGGGAACAACTGCTGAAACTCCGACATTGACCGCTGAAGAAAAGCAAAAGATAAAGAAAACCGTGATAGAACGTGTAAACGGACGTGTACCTATCTTACTGGGCGTTGGAAGTAACTGTACTCAAGGGGTCATCGATACACTGAAAAACGACGATTTTACAGGTGTAGACGCCGTATTGGTAGTAGTTCCATATTACAACAAACCTTCACAGGAAGGTATTTACCAGCACTATAAAGCCATCGCTACATCAACCAATCTTCCGGTCGTTCTTTATAATGTACCGGGGCGTACCGGTGTCAATATGACT
>URWP01000297.1 GCA_900551645.1 uncultured Bacteroides sp. | reverse complement strand
GTTCCTTAGAGAAACAGACTGTCACCACCAAGAATCTGACAGACAATATCCTTTATACGACCAAACTGGTATTCGGACATCCTTTATGTGGAGGAAACCTCTCTTTTGGCGGGGAATACACCTATACGAACCGGGATAATTCGTACATGAATGTGGAAGGAATCCTGGATGACAATAACAGTAATATCAAGGAAAACTCCACTTCGGCATTTCTGGAATATGCCCGCAGCTTCGGCAAGCTACAGGCACAGTTAGGTGTACGCTATGAGCATCTGTCTTCCGATTATTACGAGGATGGCAAGTATATGGACGAGCAAAGCAGAACATACGACAATGTATTCCCGTCCGTATCCTTGAATCTTCCGATTGGTAAAGTACAGACACAATTGACCTACACCGGCAGTATCTATCGCCCTTCATACTGGATGCTTAGAGGTGACATCATGTACGGCAACCGATATACTTATGAAGGAGGTAACCCGTTGCTGAGGCCATCACTGATAAACCGTCTTACACTGAATGTATCGTACAAGTGGATATATCTCAATTCACGATACATACACGGAGAAGATGCCATTACACAGTTAAGCAGGGCATATTCGGAAGACAATCCGACCGTTTCGTTATATTCCTTCTACAACATGTATAACAGTGACAAGTTATATACCACTCTTACATTGTCTCCAACAATCGGATTATGGTCTCCGCAGTTTAATTTTCTTCTGCTCCAGCAATGCTATAAAGTGGAAACATCCAATGGAACAGAAAACTTCAATAATCCGATATTGAACTTTGCCTGGAACAATAATTTCAAACTGCCACTTGGTATCAGTCTCGATGTAGATTTAGGTTTTGACACTCCTGGTGACAACGAAAATACAAAGGTCGAAGAATGGTGCTGGTTTGCCAACATCAGTCTTTACAAGAGTTTCCTTAAAGACCGTCTTTCGGTTCAGCTGAAAGCCTATGATCTTTTCAACTCATATCAGGCAAAATCAACCATTTACAGTGGTAACCGTCTGATGACAGGAAAAATAGAAGCCCGCAGAAATATTGGCATAACTTTACGCTATAAGTTCAATGCAGCCAAAAGCAAATACAAGGGAACAGGAGCCGGCGAAAGCCAGAAGAACCGTATGTAAAATATCGTTCTTTGTAGAAAGCATTGGGGACAATCTCTTATGGGGTTGTCCTTATTCCTTTTTCGAGTCATTGGTACGAATAAAAGAGAAAAGATTATCTTTGTATGGATAAATCGGAAATACGCATGAAATACAACATAAACCTCATTGTATGGATGGTAGGAGTGGTGGTATTGTTTGTTGCCTGTACGAGGCAGACACAGATGACTTCTCTTTTGCAACAAACGGACTCTTTACTGTACCGTCACTAGTCTGACTCTGCCCTGCAACTGCTGAACACTATCAGGGATGAAAATTCTCTTTCCGGGGCACAACGGATGAAATTCATCTGGAACAAGGCCATGGCGCACTACCAGCAGGAAATGTCACTGCTGGAAGATTCCCAACTGTACCAGTCCATTGCTTATTATCGGCGGCAGAAGGATACGGTCCGGTTGCTGGACACTTATTTGTTGGAGGGTATGTACCTGAGGTGGAAGGAGGCGAATGATGATGCGATTGCTGTTTTCGACAAAGGCATCGACCTGGCCATCTCCCGAAAAGATACCACCAACATGCTGGTGCTTCAGCGCAAGAAACTGGAAGTACTGTACAAGCAGAGCCGTTTTCTGGAATGTAAGGCAATGATTGAAGACATGCTCCGTATTGCTCACAAACTTCCGGTCGTGGAGCATTATCAGATGGTGTATTCGCTGGCTCTTGTATCGCAACTGGGGGGAGATACTTCGAATATGGATTGTCTTGAAAAAGGTTTCCGGTTGGCCTTGGAGGCTGGCGATACTTTGTTTGCGCATCATATTCTGCGGAATTATGGCAATATGTTAGCGGGGGCCAATAGGTATAAAGAGTCTATAGCGCAATTCCAGCGGCTCATTCATATTAATCCCGATTTTTTACCTTATGCTGTTCAATTGAGTCTTGCCGAAATTTATATGAATTTGGGAAAGAATGATTCGGTTGTCTATTACTTAGATAAAGCACTGAAGAGTATGGATGAAGAACAAAGGCTGCATAAAAACGAAATCATGTTGTCCTATAAATCTTTATATTATCAGATACGTGCCGCATTGAATGAAAGAATGGGACAGATCTGTAATGGTCAGGAGTTCAGGCGTTATTGTGATTCCATAACGGAAGACTTGAAAGCCAAGCATAATACAGCTCTCCGGCAACAGGAAACCAAAGCACAATTGCAGCAACGGAACTATGAACTCATTATCAGCCGTCAGCGGATGGAGCTCCGTATCATAGGGATTGTGTTCTTGCTGTTGGTCATCATCTTCTTGCTTATTATCATTTATCAGCAGAACCTGAAGAAAAAGGAACGTACCATCAGCCGGCTTTCCAGGGAATTGCAGAAGTATAGCAAGCAATTGAAGGATAATGAGGTATTGATTGCGCAAAACAACGAGAGTATACAAGAATTGCAGGCACAGCTTTCTTCCCGAAAGGCCAGCGAACAGGAAGAACAGTTGTTACTCATCCGGCAACTGGAAGAGCAGAACCGGAGTCTGACTCTTGCAAACCAAGGTCTGCAGCAACAGATTGAAGCACATTGGAGCAAACTGAAGAAGACTCCTGTCAAGGCACAACCCATGCAGGAACTGACTACGGAGATGTTGTTGCTGAAGGAAAGAGAAGAGAAGTTGACCGGACAGTTGATTGCCGTTCATCCGTTGGTAGCCGAATTACGGACTGCTCCCCGTTTTCTGCACCCGGAAGATTTCTCCCGGCTTGCTGCCTTAATCAATGAAGTATATCCGCATTTTTCAGACCGGCTTACAGATACTTTTCCGAATCTGACGGAACTGGATTTACAACTCTGTGTGCTTATCAGACTCGGATTCAGCGTATCGCAGATAGCGGTATTCATGGCTGTATCACCCACTTCTGTATCGCAGCAGAAAACACGGATGAAAAAACGTCTTCTACAGCAAAAACCGGACCTTTTCTCCGACGGTGAAACACTCGATTTGTGGCTACGCAGG
>URWP01000296.1 GCA_900551645.1 uncultured Bacteroides sp. | reverse complement strand
GCGGTATTTCGATACGCCGAAGGCTGTCTATTCCTGGTGCAGTTACCGTATCCCGACGCAGGTAGCCGCTATGGAAGCCATACGTGCCTTGAACCCGGATGAACAGGTATTGGCTGAAATGAAACAGTGGCTGTTGAAGCAGAAACAGGTGCAGGCCTGGCAGACACCTGTTGCTACAGCCGATGCACTTTATGCATTGCTGAGTGACAATCAGGGAAGTCTGACCGAAGGTAAGATGGAAATGCAGGCCGGTGCGGTGAAAGTGAATACGGCCTCTGACGCCATAGGGTATGTACGTGAGACATTGCCCGAGAAATCGGTTGGTATACAGACGGTGAAAGTTACGAAGACCGGAGCCGGATTGGGCTGGGGGGCTGTTTATGCTCAGTATTCTGAACAGATGGCTGTCTTGAAAGAGGGAACAGGTAACGGACTGACAATTGAACGGAATTTGTTGAAAGACGGTAAAGAAGTGAATGAAAATACAGTGTTGCGGATGGGTGACCGTCTGACTGTAAGATTGACGGTACGTGCCGACCGTGACATGGATTTTGTACAGATAACCGATAGCAGAGCGGCTTGTATGGAGCCGGTAGAGCAGTTGTCCGGTTATGGTTGGCAGGCAGGTCTCAGCTATTATAGGGTTCCGAAGGATGCTGCTACACAGTTCTTTATGGACCGGGTTCGGAAAGGTGTCTATACAATTGATTATGATGTATATCTGGATCGTATCGGAACGTATGTAGGTGGAATGGCTACGGTCGGTTCAGTCTATGCTCCTGAATACGGAGACCGTACCGGTGGATTGACGGTTACAGTCAGTGAGTAAGTATGGGAGGGATGTTTTAGCATTTATTCTCAGTTGAGTTTTGCGCACAAATGATTTTCTGTCTATCTTTGTTTCCTGAATTTAGAACAGCATAATCAATGAAACGCATATATCTCTTTGTATTGGGGATGGTGCTGGCCGTTGTAGCGGTACAGGCCCAACCGAAAATATCTTTTGATCAAGAAAAAAAAGAACTGGGGTATGTGCTGTGGAGGAATCCCACAGCCATAACTTTCCAGTTTACCAATACTGGCGACAAACCGCTAGTCATCTCGAATGTGACTACTTCCTGTGGGTGTACCAAGGCAGAGTGGACACAAGATCCTGTTCCGGCTGGTGGTACCGGCGAAGTGACAGCTGTGTTTGATGCCGAAGCTATCGGCCGTTTTTACAAAGAAGTAGGGGTATACTGCAATGCTTCTTCAATACCCATCTATTTGGAGTTTAACGGGGAAGTAACGGCAGATTCCAAGAACTTCTCGTTTACCCATCCGTTCGGTATAGGTCCTATCCGGTTGAATATGGACGAAATTGTGTTTGAAGATGTAAACCGGGGAGACAAACCGGTCGTTGAACTGTTGGTAGCGAATGCTTCGAACAAGAGTTATACTCCGGTACTGATGCACCTGCCTCCGTATCTGAGCACCAAGGCGGAACCTGAAAAGTTAGGAAGAGGGAAAGCCGGAAAGATTCTGATAACTCTCGATACGGAAAAGGTCCCCAAGTTAGGTATTACTCGTTCATCGGTATATCTGGCCCGCTATCCGGGCGATAAGGTAGGCAGTGACAACGAAATTCCTGTGTCGGTTGTATTGTTACCCGATTTTGAAGGAGTTTCTGAACAGGAAAAGAACAATCCTCCTCATATCAGTCTGTCGTCTACAGAACTAGAGTTTAAAGACTTGAAGCCTAATCAGCATAAGTCACAGACCGTTGTTCTGACCAATACCGGAAAGTCTGATTTGCAGATAAAGGACATGCAGGTGTATAATATTGCTTTAGGAGTCAAGTTGAAGAAACGTACCTTGAAGCCGGGTGAATCTACCAAGATGAAAGTGACGGTTCTGGCAGAGAACTTGCCACGTGTGAAAGGTACTCCTCGTATCTTGATGATAACGAATGACCCTGACCATCCAAAACTGACGGTCCGTGTCAAAGCTTCCTTAATGGAATAAACCTTAAAAACCGAATCATATGGAACACCCCGAGAACAATGAAGCCTATAAGGGGTTAACAGTGAACAAAGGCATCGAACAGCCTTCTGTAGTTAATCCTTACCTGAAACTGCGCAAGAAACCGAAGCGTCATCAGTATACTGCCGCAGAATATGTGGAAGGTATTGTGAAAGGTGATATTACAATATTGAGTCAGGCTGTAACTTTGGTAGAGAGTCTGAAACCTGAGCATCAGGTGCTGGCGCAGGAAGTAATAGAGAAATGTCTTCCATATTCTGGAAATTCGGTCCGTATCGGAATCAGTGGGGTACCCGGAGCGGGAAAGAGTACATCCATCGATGTATTCGGCCTTCATGTACTTCAGCAATATGGAGGAAAACTGGCGGTACTTGCCATCGATCCCAGCAGCGAACGTTCCAAAGGAAGTATTTTGGGAGACAAGACCCGCATGGAGAAACTTTCTGTACATCCGGATTCATTTATTCGTCCTAGTCCGGCAGCTGGTTCGTTGGGAGGAGTTGCCCGCAAGACCCGTGAAACCATTATCTTGTGCGAGGCGGCAGGTTTTGATAAGATTTTTGTGGAGACAGTAGGAGTGGGACAGAGTGAAACGGCTGTTCATTCCATGGTAGATTTCTTTTTGCTTATTCAGTTGGCAGGTACAGGCGATGAATTGCAAGGTATCAAGCGTGGCATTATGGAGATGGCAGATGGTATTATTATCAATAAAGCTGATGGAAGCAATGTAGAGAAGGCCAAACTGGCTGCTACTCATTTCCGGAACGCGTTGAGACTGTTCCCGCCTGCAGAGTCGGGCTGGACGCCGGAGGTGTTGACTTATTCCGGTTTCTACGGATTGGGAATTCAGGAAATCTGGGATATGGTGTACCGTTATTTTGACTTTGTCCGTGCCAACGGTTATTTCCAGTATCGGAGAAATGAGCAGGCCAAGTATTGGATGTATGAAACTATTAACGAACACTTGCGTGACAGTTTCTATCAGAATCCGACCATTGCCGCAGAACTTCCACTTCGTGAACAGGAAGTGTTGGGAGGTCTGTCTACATCATTTACGGCAGCCAAGAAATTGCTTGATACATATTTTAATGAATTAAAGAATAAGGCATAAAAGTGTATAGAAAAAACGAACGCCCGTTCCCGTT
>URWP01000295.1 GCA_900551645.1 uncultured Bacteroides sp. | reverse complement strand
CCTGCCATACCTCATCTATTTTCACATTGAAGGTATAGAATTTACCTTTCAGATCTTCTGCAACGCTGGCATTCCACATTCCGTTTTCTGCCGGTTCCATATGAATCATACGATACATGGCACCCTCACTGCCATGCTCATATAACATGACCCGTACTTCACTGGCAGTCGGTGCCCAAAGCGAAAACCTTGTTTCTGCCGGTGTATAGACCATTTCCTCCCACGGTCCTTCATGAACCGGATACTCTTCGAAACTGCTGTATCCGCTTTGATGACCGGAAGTACAGCCCAGCAAGGCTATAATAGACATAAACAGGAAAAATTTGAGATGCATAAATTTCATTTATTTGACTACTTTATCAGGATTCTTCGCAATGAAATCCTTCCATCCTGAATAGGCATTCGGAAGTGAAGGACGACCCATCTGCAAATAATGGCAATAAGCTGCTGCCAACGCATCGGTCGCATCCATGAAAGGTTCCATCTCGGAGTCAGGTATATGTAACATCCGTTGTAACATATCAGCCACCTGCTCCTTACTGGCCTGTCCGGTTACCGGTAATGGCCAATTTTATTTTCAAAGGAGCATATTCAGTGACGGGAATATCCCGGCTGACAGCAGCAACAATAGCAACTCCCTGGGCGCGTCCCAATTTCAACATTGATTGTACATTCTTACCGAAAAAAGGAGCTTCGATGGCCAATTCATCAGGCAGATAAGAAGCAATAATGCCCTGTACCCGTTCAAAGATATGTTTCAATTTCAAGTAAGGGTCCTTACATTTACGCAAGTCGATGACTCCCAAAGTCATGACTTGCGGTTTGGTACCTGTAATTTTCAGTACCCCGTATCCCATGACATTGGTACCCGGGTCGATACCCAAAATTATCTTCTCTTTTACCGGTTGTATCACTTGATGACCTCCATAAGAGTCGGAAAACCGATAATCTTATCCTTGAATATCTTCATCATCTCTTCATTCAACGCAGCCCCCGTCCGGGTATGCCAACGGTGTAAAACAGCACTGTCTGCCACCTCAAACTGCAATGAAAAACATTCGCTATCCGGTTCCTGATGACTTAAGATACGCAAAATACGTGGATTAGTCAACTCACCTCCCTTTTCCGCTTCTGGGATATAACATTCATTCAGCCAGATAATAAAATTACGGGCGTCATCGAGTCCTACATGATACGTCGTATTGTAAATCAGCATATATAAAAAACATTTTTTTGTAAACGCTACAAAGATACCGAAATTTACACGGATAATTCACAAACAGGCGTGTAAAAAGCAGGAAGAATGTTCCGAAAGTCGGATAAAGACAAAAATATAATTGAAAATGAACGGAGTTCACCCGAGATTTATTACTTTTGCGCACATTAATGCTAAAAATGTGCAACCCAATAGAAATGGAATCAGAAAATAGTTTTATACAACTGGTAGAAAAAAGTATCCGGAACAACTGGAACCTCGACGCACTGACAGACTACAAGGGAGCTACCCTACAATACCGGGATGTAGCCCGGAAAATAGAAAAAATGCACATCCTGCTGGCCCATGCAGGAATCCAGAAAGGCGATAAGATTGCTCTCTGCGGACGCAACAGCGCCAACTGGACCGCTTCATTTCTGGGAATCATCACTTATGGAGCAGTTGCAGTACCTATCCTGCACGAATTCAAAGCCGATAACGTACATAACATTGTCAACCACTCTGAATCACGGATGCTTTTCGTGGGCGACCAGACATGGGAAAACTTCAATGAAGCTGCCATGCCCAATCTGGAAGGTATCATCGAACTGAAAAATTTCGATCTGGTCGTTTCGCGCTCGGAACAACTGACTTATGCCCGTGCACATCTGAACGAAGAATTCGGGAAAAAATATCCCTGCCGCTTCCGGGCAGAGGATGTGACTTACCGTCGCGAAGAACCGAATGAACTGGCCGTCATCAACTATACTTCAGGAACAACGGGCTTTTCCAAGGGAGTCATGCTCTCTTATGAAAATATTCTAGGTAATATCCTCCATATCCGTAACAAGGTAAGGCTAAAACCGGGAGATAATGTGGTATCGATGCTGCCATTAGGACATATCTTCGGTCTGGTGTTTGATTTTCTGTATGGAGTGACTGCCGGTGCCCATCTGTGGTTCCTGACACGGATGCCCAGTCCGAAAATCATTGCCGAGTCCTTTGCTGTCATCCGCCCACGCATCATTGCCTGCGTACCATTGATTGTAGAGAAAATATTCAAGAAGAACATCCTGCCACAGGTAGACAACAAACTGGGCAAGCTGTTGCTGAAATTACCGATTATCAGCGATAAGATAAAAGAACAGATACGCCAGCAGGCTATGGAAGTATTCGGAGGAAACTTCATTGAAATCGTCATCGGTGGAGCTCCTTTCAATCCTGAAGTAGAAGCATTCTTACGTAAAATCAACTTTCCGTATACCATCGCTTACGGTATGACGGAGTGCGCGCCACTCATCTGTCACAGTTTCTGGGATGAAATAAAATATACATCCTGCGGAAAAACCGTAGCCGGTATGGAAACCCGAGTTCTTTCGGAAGATCCTGAACGGATTCCAGGCGAACTGGTATGCCGCGGCAGGAATGTCATGTTAGGCTATTATAAAAACGAAGAAGCTACCGCACAGACCATTGACAGAGACGGATGGCTCCACACCGGAGATATGGCCATTAAAGACAGCGAAGGAAACATCTACATCAAGGGACGTTGCAAGAATATGCTGCTGACCGCTTCTGGACAGAACATCTATCCGGAAGAAATAGAAGCCCGTCTGAACAATATGCCGTTCGTAAACGAATCGCTGATTATTCTCAACGACAACAAACTGGTAGCATTGGTATATCCGGATAACGACGAAGCTTTCGCCCAAGGACTGAACAGACAACAACTGGAAGAAGCGCTGGAATCCAACCGTTTGGAACTGAACAAAATACTTCCGGCCTATTCACAGATTACCTGTGTGAAACTTTACCCGGAAGAATTTGAAAAGACAGCCAAGAAGAGCATCAAACGATTCCTGTACCAAGAAATCAAAGAATAAAACCCGATAGGGATTCTCCGCTATAACCATGGAACAATTCCCCCAATTACTTGTCTACAAAGCTTCGGCAGGATCGGGAAAAACCTTTACCCTGGCGG
>URWP01000294.1 GCA_900551645.1 uncultured Bacteroides sp. | reverse complement strand
AGATGTTGTTATTATGGATCCTGCCGGTCGTTTGCATAATAAGATTGGTTTGATGAATGAGTTGACAAAAATCAAGAAAGTAATGCAAAAAGTCGTACCGGAAGCTCCACATGAAGTATTGCTGATATTGGATGGTTCTACAGGGCAGAACGCTTTCGAACAGGCCAAACAGTTTACATTGGCTACTGAAGTGAATGCTATGGCTATCACCAAACTGGATGGTACTGCCAAGGGTGGGGTAGTTATTGGTATTTCTGACCAGTTCAAGATTCCTGTAAAATACATCGGACTGGGAGAAGGTATGGAAGATTTGCAGATTTTCCGTCGTCGCGAATTTGTCGATTCATTATTCGGAACAGATAATAAATGAGAAAAAATACAATTGATATCGTAACCTTGGGCTGTTCGAAAAATCTGGTTGATTCCGAGAAACTGATGAAACAGCTGGAAGCAAACGGTTACAAGGTAACTCACGATAGTGAAAATCCTCAGGGTGAGATAGCTGTTATTAATACATGTGGTTTTATCGGCGATGCTAAAGAGGAGTCTATCAATATGATTCTGGAATTTTGTCAGGCTAAGGAGGAAGGCAAACTCCGGAAACTGTATGTCATGGGATGTCTCTCGGAACGCTATCTGCAGGAATTGAAGGTAGAAATCCCTCAAGTAGACAAATTTTATGGAAAGTTCAACTGGAATGAACTGTTGGCCGATTTGGGTAAGACTTATCAGGCTGAGCATGCTATTGAACGTCATCTGACCACTCCTAAACATTATGCATATTTGAAAATATCAGAAGGGTGCGACCGGAAGTGCTCTTACTGTGCTATTCCTATCATAACAGGTAAGCATATTTCGCGTCCAATGGAAGAAATTTTGGACGAAGTCCGTCTGTTGGTATCAGAAGGTGTCAAGGAATTTCAGGTTATTGCACAGGAACTGACCTATTATGGTGTAGACCTGTATAAGAAACAGATGCTTCCTGAGTTGATTGAACGGATGGCGGCTATTCCAGGTGTAGAATGGATTCGGCTGCATTACGCATATCCAGCTCATTTCCCGAAAGAACTATTCCGTGTGATGAGGGAACATCCGAATGTATGCCGGTACATGGACATTGCGTTGCAACACATCAGCGACAATATGCTGCAGAAAATGCGTCGCCATGTGACAAAGGAGGAAACTTATCAGCTGATAGAAGAATTCCGTAGGGAGGTGCCTGGTATTCATTTGCGCACGACCTTAATGGTAGGACATCCAGGAGAAACAGAGTCTGACTTTGAGGAACTGAAGGAGTTTGTACGGAAAGTTCGTTTTGACCGTATGGGGGCTTTTGCCTATTCAGAAGAGGAAGGAACCTATGCAGCCGAACATTATAAGGATGAAATTCCGTATGAGCTCAAACAGCAACGGTTGGATGAACTGATGACTATTCAACAGGAAATTTCTGCCGAGTTGAGCCATGCGAAAATCGGTCAGGAGTTCAAGGTCATGATTGATCGGAAAGAAGGAGAGTATTATATCGGGCGTACGGAATTCGATTCTCCGGAGGTCGATCCGGAAGTATTGATAAAGGAAGGAGAAAAGCCTTTGAAAATCGGTCACTTTTATCAGGTGCGTGTATACGATGCTGATGATTTTGATTTATATGCTTCTTTGATTTGATATAGTAAGTGTCGTTTTATGAACAATAAGGAATTCGTAGGCGAATTATCGCGAAGTTTAGGATATACAAACAAGGATGCCACCCAATTGGTGGCATCTCTTGTTGACATCATGTCTCAGGAATTACAAGAAGGTAAGCTGATTTCAGTGGAAGGTTTCGGTCGGTTTGAAGTGAAGAAACGGTTGGAACGTATTATTGTCAATCCGATGACGAAGCAACGTTTGCTGGTTCCTCCTAAACTGGTTCTGACTTTTTCTCCCGATTCTTTGTTAAAAGATTAACCGACAAATATTTCTGCTGATGAATGAAGAGTTGACCTTACAGTATCTGATAGAAGCACTTACCAAACGACATCAGATGGACCCGAAAGATGCTGACGCGTTCGTGAAAGCTTTTTTCGAGTTGATTCGTCGTGCCTTGGAACGAGATAAATACATTAAAGTGAAAGGGTTGGGAACCTTCAAGCGTATTGAGGCAGATTCCCGAGGAAGTGATGAGGAAGAAAGTGAGGAACGTATCGGAACACAGGGGCGTTCGAGAATTACTTTTACTCCCGATGTGTCAATGCGGGATAGTATCAATAAACCTTTTTCGCATTTTGAAACTGTCATTCTGAATGAACATACTCATTTCGAGGATATGGATGAAGAAGGAGAGGAGCAACTACCGGGAGAAGAAAAAAACGGAGAAGCGTCTGACTGTAACTTTGATACAGAAAAGCAGGTGGATGAAAGTATCGCTACCGATGAGTCTGCCTGTTCTGATTCTTTGGCTGCCGGCATAATCGGACAGGATGTACCAGGTGAAGAATCTGGTCTCAAAGGGGAAGAGTATGTGTCCGATGAATTAATTGGACAAAACAATCCGGATGATGCATTGCCCGCTGAGCTTGAAACATCCGTTTCGGAAGAGATTCATGAAGAAAATCATTTGTCTGATATGCAGGGAACTGAGGAAGAAAAACTTTCTGTCGTGGATGAAGAGTCTGTGGGGCAGGAAGAAATTGTATCAGAACCGGAACCCCAGGCAGTAGAGATGCCGGAAAAAGTTGAGGAGGAATCTCGGAATACTGATATTCCGCAAATTGAAGCATCTGTCGAAGCAGATAATGCATTCCAATCAGAAACCCACGAAGATCTTGTCAGTCAGGAGGTTGAGAAGAAGGAGTCCGCCTCGGAAGTAGTGCCGGCAACAGAGGATGGTTTTCAAAGCCTATCTGAAATCCCGTTAGACAGTTCTGATAAAAAAATACAAAAAGAAGAAAGAAGCAAGCTTCCTTGGTGTATGTATGCAACCATTTTATTGGTTGGCGTGTTAATAGGGGGAGGTATCATTTGGGCACTGCTCTCAGGAAGAAGATATATTCCTGAAGCACTTTTACGGGAATTGATATCAGAAAAGAAGGTGAATAATAGAATATTCCCCCCACAAAATCTTGAGAAAAGTAAGGGTATAGATACACTTGCTGCCATGGATTCTACTCAAACAGATTTGATTGTCAAAGACAAAACGGATTCAGTTGTAAAGAAG
>URWP01000293.1 GCA_900551645.1 uncultured Bacteroides sp. | reverse complement strand
TCCCCCCCCCCCCCCAGCCACTTCTTCCGGTTGATTATTCTGGCAATCCTGAAGCTGTGTCTGCAACTGTTGGATAACAGCCGCTCCTTCCGCCAAAGCCTGATCACGTACCTGAATTTCTCCTCGTAATTGATTTACTTTGTCATTTACAGCTTCTATTGCCAACGGATCCATCGGTTCAACCAGCGTCATATAACGTTTCCCGTTACTGTTACCGAAATGATAAGTTACCCCTGCCAGTAATTCAATCTTAGAACGGTTCACATTTAAGGCTTGTGGACGGTCACCATCCAAACGATAAACGATAGCTGGTTTCAGACTGAGGGTGATAGCTTTTGATTCGCCCAAATTGAAATTGAAACTGGACCCAAAGCGAGTAGTGATATAATCTCGTTCATCATCTACAGCTTGACTATGGAAATTATGTCCATAACCAATACCTGCTACAGCCTCTACTTCAAACAGTCTCGGAGCACCCCTATAACCTCCAAACAGATTATTCAAGTTCATCTTACCGTTGAACGCAATGTTCAGATCATCGAAAGCCGTTTTGCTCTTTGTTGTATTAATGCCTGCAAGTCCTTGCAACGAGAATCCTAACACCGGCGATACCTGCTTACCGATTTCCAGGCCAGTAACCCCACGCATACTCTTCCAGAAAGGATTGTAAACCGTCGGTGTAATCCCACCACCATTTAAACCAACATACCAGTTGTCAAAGAAATTAGTTCCCATAAGGGCTTGTGCATTTACATGCAGGGATGCAGCTACCAGGAGCAACCCCAGAAAAAAACTTTTTTTCATACTCAATTATAATTTAAGAATAGTTTAGTCAAGTCACTATATAAAACAATCCGAGTACAAAAAAGTTTTGGATTCTATAAAAAAAGGAGAATCCTGCATCATACAGAACCCTCCTAAATTAGTTTCCCAATAAAATCGTGTGTTTATTCAGCCGATTCTACAAAATCAGTTTCACCGGCATTCACCAAAATATTATACCACTGAATCAGCTTCTTGATATCACTTGTATGCACACGGTCACGATCGAAGTTAGGCAAAACTGCAGCCATAAAATCCACCAGTTCCTGCTGAGAAGCTTTCTTGTAATCTAACGAAGCCACAGCACCGTTCTCTTTCTTTTTCACAGCTTCCAATACATCAGCCAAAGGAACTTCTTCCGCATCGGTATACATGGCGATATCGCCCAAAGAAATCACTTTATCGCTAGCATACACAGGAACACGTTTCTTTTCGGCCGAAACAGTTTCTACAATCAACATATTTTTAGCCTGTGAAATCAGCTTATACAAACCCGGTTTTCCCGAGATTGCCAAAATCGTCTTCAACATAATATTTTCAGTTACTAAATTTTGAAAATTAACTAATTGCCAACAAAAATACAACTCCGTTATGACATACACAAACTATCAGGCATTTTTTCTTGCCTTCAGTTCTTGAAGCATCCTTTCCAATTGCGGTAACAAAGGACAGATACCATCGTTCACAATAACACAGTCAGCCCGTTCTTCCCGCTCCCGTTCACCCATCTGTGCTAGAATACGAGCTTCTACAGATACACGGTCACACCCGTCACGTTCCATCGTACGCCGAATTCTCTGTTCTAACGGAGCTGAAACAACACATATATAGTCTGTATGCTTATCGAATCCTGATTCAAAAAGAATAGCACTTTCCAATCCCAGCAATTCAGCTCCTGTCTGTTCACACCAACAGTCAAAATCACGAAAAACAACCGGATGAATAACCGCATTCACCCGATCAGCATTTTCACGGGTTGCAAACAGATATGAAGCCAACAACTCCTTGTTCAATTTATCATCCTGATAAACCTGTTTGCCCAGCAAAGCTATCAAGCCTTTTCTGATAGCTGAATCTGTTACAGTAAGCTGTTTGGCACGTGAATCGGAGTCATAAACGGGTATTCCCAAATTCTGAAGCAGATGAGACACATATGTCTTTCCGCTGCCTATTCCACCTGTAATTCCTATTCTAATCATGATTTTGTAAAACGGTCTGTTCCTCTATCAAATAATCGATGGTAGCCGGCGAAATTCGGATATGACTGACATGTTCAGGTATAGCACGCAGAATAACAGTGGCCTTATCACCTGATTCATTCTGCAAATCCGGATAAGATACCCCCACCAGAAAGTCATTCGCCGTAATCGATTTAAAATTAGCAAGACCAACCTGGAAAGTTATCTGTACCTTAGAGGGGAATGTACGGAGAATTTTACCTTTCGGAAAATCGAACCCTACCACAGGTACTTCCACCGTCTTTTCAGAATACATATCTACACAAACAGATACCTCTACAGATGAGGGCACATATTTTATCCCCCGTATAGTCTGCAACGGTACATGCTTAACTACCGTATCGGTAATATCTCTCAAATCGATAGGTTGCGTATAAGCTGTCAGCACATTTTTCAAGACTTCTTCAGGCGCATAGACTGTTACCGAATCCGGCCGACATTTCACATTAGATACGTAATACTGCCTACCGGTTGTCACCTCTTTATTCACTGCAACAGGCACCTTCATAGCTGTACCACGTGTATAAATGAAATCCACAGTATCCGGACGGATAGCCAAAATCCGTGTAGTTCCATTCAGTTGAGTAGCAATCTTTTTAGAAAGTTCCGAAGCCGGAACCACCACACGGGTTCCCTTATTTTCATAATCAGCGAAATCAAAGGTTACCGGAAAAAAAGTTCTTCCCAACATATAGTTCAACAGAATTGTTCCTCGGTCCTCAACCTTTACCCGGATTTCCGAAGGGATATCAGAAGTCAACACAACCTCTTTGGGAACATTCTTCAAACGCAACGGAATCCTGAATTCCGTCTGATAAGTCTCATTCAGTATCTGCAACAACCAGAAACAGAAAGAAACAAAAACGAAAAATAAAAAAAACAGAAACTCCCGGCACTTATCACTGAGCAGAAAGTTTCTGATTTTCCGTAGAAAAGGGATATAATATTTCTTAATGTTCTTCACATCGAACAGTCTTTTTAAATTGTTGTTATTTAGCCTGGGACTGGGCTTGAGCCTGAGCATCGGCATAGATAGAGTTCTTGTCTACCTTAATTTTTACGCCCGAAGCAACCTCAACAATTACTGTACTATCTTCTATTTCTTTGATTTTTCCATAGATACCACCGGCTGGGGG
>URWP01000292.1 GCA_900551645.1 uncultured Bacteroides sp. | reverse complement strand
TTTTACTCAAACCAACCGGACGTTTCTGTTCAAACGAACAGACGTCTTCTGTGCAGATATAAAAATAGAATAAGAACCTTGAATTTAATGGCAGGAGCAGACATTCAAACATAAAAAAAGTCGCCTCAAACTGCATTACCGCAGCTTAAAGCAACCCTTACTTTTTGTTGTATTCAATCTTTCATCTTCATCTGGCAGAAGTCCTTACTTCTCCAACAAAGCTGTCAGTTCATCGGAGGTAACATTACAAGCAACAACCTTGCCTTCGCTATCAAGCAAGTAGTTCTTGAAACCATTTTTCAAACCGTAGCGTTTGAAAATTTCCGACTTCTCGCCTTCTGTTTCCCAATGGCACGATGCTTCTGGAAGCCCGTCCTGACGTACCGAGGCATTAAATGCAGAGCGGTATTCATCAAAAGAAACAGAAATCATCTTTATACGGGAGTTATGCCCGGCAACCCGGCTCAATGACAAATTCGTCAGACGGGATGTTGCATCATAACTGGCCCAAAAGCTCAACAAAGTATAAGACCCCGCCGGGGCATGCAGGTCGAGCGGCTGCATCTGATTACAGAGCAATAACTCCGGAGCTTCTTCACCTACACGGAGTCCCTCTGTGAAAGCACTCTCATCATTCCGAAAGGAGAGAGAGATTAAGGAACTGAATACTAATACAACAAAAATCCATTTTACACTTTTAATCATGTAACACGATTTTAGTTAATACTATCCGGGACTGTCCTTTTACAGTGATTTCAACCCGGAACATTACTTTTGCGCTGAAACTCAGCACTACTGGTTAAGAAATCTGCTGCAAAGATAGTGCTTTCTGCCGATATTGCATCATCTTCTGCTCATAAAATATGTTTTTTAACATAAACACAACCTGAGACAGATAAAATAAACATGCTTTTTTAAGCCTAAATGCTGCAAAATAGCTTTAAATTCGTACATTTGCAAATTAGAGAAAACTGCGTAAAGGAATGGAGAATAAAAAAGAATTGATCTTAATCCGTATCAACGGAGTGGATCGTCCGGGACTTACCGCATCAATTACGGAAATCCTGTCGCAATATGAAGTAGATATCATGGATATCGGCCAAGCTGATATCCACAGTACATTATCGCTCGGAATCTTATTCAAGTGCAAAGAATCGGATTCGGGAAACATCATGAAAAACCTGTTATTCCAAGCTTCCAACCTGGGAATCAATATCCGCTTCTACCCCATTTCCTACGAGGAGTACGACGAATGGGTAAGCATGCAGGGAAAAAACCGATACATCCTGACGCTATTGGGCCGAAAGCTGAGTGCCAAACAGATAGCCGGTGCTACCCGTCTGTTGGCAGAACAACACCTGAATATTGATGGTATCCGCCGACTGACTGGCCGTATTCCGTTGGACGAAAAAAAAGCCAATGTACGTGCGTGTATCGAATTTTCTGTACGTGGTACACCAAAAGATATGGAAGGTCTACAGCGTGACCTGATGCACTTGAGTTCCAGCCTGTCTATGGATTTCTCTTTCCAACAGGACAACATGTACCGCCGTATGCGCCGTCTGATTTGTTTCGATATGGATTCTACCCTGATTGAAACAGAAGTCATTGATGAACTGGCTATACGTGCGGGAGTAGGCGACCAGGTAAAAGCCATCACAGAACGGGCCATGCGTGGAGAAATCGATTTCCGTGAAAGTTTCACAGAACGCGTTGCTTTGCTGAAAGGATTGGACGAAAGCGTAATGCGCGACATCGCCGAACATCTACCGATAACGGAAGGAGTAGAACGCCTGATGTTCGTACTGAAACGATACGGTTACAAGATTGCCATCCTGTCAGGTGGATTTACCTATTTCGGCAATTACCTGAAAGATAAATTCGGCATCGATTATGTATACGCCAACCAATTGGAAATTAAAGACGGTAAGCTGACCGGGCGCTACGTAGGTGACATAGTAGACGGAAAAAGAAAAGCCGAACTGCTCCAGCTGATTGCTCAGGTAGAAAAAGTAGACATTGCACAGACAATTGCTGTAGGTGACGGCGCAAACGACCTGCCGATGCTTTCTGTCGCAGGACTTGGCATAGCTTTCCATGCAAAGCCGAAAGTTGTTGCCAATGCCAAACAGTCCATCAATACCATCGGACTGGACGGTGTACTGTATTTCCTTGGTTTCAAGGATTCCTATCTGGAAGAACAAGGAAAGCTCTAAATGAAACATAAGGATATTATATATGAATTTTTCAGAACTTAACCTCGAAGAAAGTGTACTACAGGCATTGGATGCCATGAATTTCAAAGAGTGTACACCGGTTCAGGAACATACTATCCCCTTCCTCTTGGAAGGGAAAGATTTGATTGGAGTTGCCCAAACAGGGACGGGAAAAACTGCCGCTTATCTGTTACCGGTACTGAACCAGCTAAGCAAAGGTGGATATCCCGACGATTCCATCAACTGTATCATCATGTCCCCTACCCGCGAACTGGCCCAACAGATAGACCAGCAGATGGAAGGATTTTCTTACTTCATGCCAGTATCCAGCGTAGCAGTTTATGGGGGAAATGACGGTGTCCGTTTCGAGCAGGAGAAAAAAGGCTTGACATTGGGAGCTGATGTAGTCATAGCAACTCCAGGACGGCTTATCAGCCACTTGAGTCTGGGCTACGTAGACTTATCAAGAGTATCTTTCTTCATCCTTGACGAAGCAGACCGTATGCTGGATATGGGATTTGCAGACGATATCATGCAGATAGTCAAATATCTGCCCAAAGAGCGACAGACTATCATGTTCTCGGCAACCATGCCTGCCAAGATTCAGCAGTTGGCCAAAACTATTCTGACTGACCCGGTAGAAGTCAAATTGGCCGTATCAAGACCTGCAGACAAGATTATCCAAGTCGCCTATGTATGTTACGAAGCACAGAAGTTAGGCATCATCCAGTCCTTGTTCAAGGAACAGTCGCCGGAACGTGTCATTATCTTCGCCTCTTCCAAACTGAAAGTGAAAGAAGTGACCAAGGCGCTCAAACGCATGAAACTGAATGTAGGCGAAATGCATTCAGACCTCGACCAGTCACAACGTGAAGAAATCATGCATGAGTTCCGGAACGGAAGAATCAACATGCTGGTAGCCACTGATATCGTAGCCAGAGGAATAGATATCGATGATATTCGCCTTGTCATCAATTACGATGTACCGCACGACAGCGAAGATTACGTGCA
>URWP01000291.1 GCA_900551645.1 uncultured Bacteroides sp. | reverse complement strand
GCGGTTTAGCCGTATAACGGGCTACCAGTGCATCCAGCTCCGCATTCTCCGGATAAGCGAAAAACACCGGTTCGATGTTGGCATTGTTTACGCGCACATGCTTCATCCGGTCTTCTTCCTTGTCTCGACGCGTCAGTTCGTGCTTCTTGATGACACCGTTCATGTAATCGGGCACATACGCTCCTACTACCAGACCATACTGGGTTTTTCCATTCATGGTCTGCGCATAAATGTAATAACAATCCTTCTTGTCCTGTACCAGCCAACCTTTATCCTGGAACGCCTGGAAATTCTCGGCAGCCTTGGTATATACACGCGGGTCATGTTCATCGGTACCTTCCGGAAAATCGATTTCCGGCTTTATGATATGATACAGAGATTTCTCGTTACCGTCAGCTTCCTGACGTGCCTCTTCCGAATTCAACACATCGTAAGGACGGGAAACGATCTGTTCTACCCATTCCTGGGGAGGACGAATTCCTCTAAATGGTTTTACTATTGCCATTACGTTTCAGATTATCTTTAAAGAACCGAACCATGAAAATGAGAGCATACACAGCACACATCAATGACATACCACACAAGAACCCTTGCCAATATTCCGGTAGCTGTGCCTTGCATAGGGATGCGACAATCAACAACGTAGAACCTATCCCTAAAGGAATCAGGCATTGCTTTTCGTATTTCGTCATTTTCATGGTTACAGGTTAAACTTATTTATTTACGCGGAATTTCTCACAGCCGTCTTTCAAGAAGCCCACAATCTGCCGGGCTGCGGCAATACCTGCATTGATATTGGCTTCGGCAGTCTGTGCCCCCATCTTCTTCGGGGTAGAGAAATAACGGCCGGGGAATTTAGAGGCAAATTCCTCATTGGCTACCGGCATAATATCGGTAATGTATTTCAAATCGGCACGTTCCTCCATCAGTTTGATGAGCTCAGCCTCATTGATGACTTCCTTGCGGGCCGTATTCACCAGAATACCGTTCTTCGGCAAGCGGTTTACCAATGCATAATTGATAGAATTCTTTGTCTCTGCCGTGGCCGGAATATGAAGTGAAACGATGTTACAGGTAGCATACAGTTCTTCGGCAGAATCTACCGCCTTGATACCATCGGCTTCCATCACTTCTTTCGGACAGTAAGCATCGTAAGCATAGATGTCCATACCAATACCTTTGGCGATACGGGCAACGTTACGTCCTACATTACCATAAGCATGGATACCCAGCTTCTTACCCTTCAACTCTGTACCAGACTTGCCGTCGTAGAAATTACGGACAGCCATAATCAGCATACCGAATACCAGTTCGGCTACCGCATTCGAGTTCTGTCCCGGTGTGTTCATAACGCATACGCCATGAGCTGTAGCAGCTTCCAGGTCAACATTATCGTAACCGGCACCGGCACGTACCACAATCTTCAGATTCGGAGCCGCATCGAATACCTCCTTATCAATGATATCACTTCGGATAATAATAGCGTCGGCATCCTTTACAGCCTCCAGCAATGCCTGTTTCTCTGTATATTTTTCCAGTAAAGCCAATTCATAACCAGCAGCTTCCACTTCCTTACGGATACCGTCTATCGCAACTTTTGCGAACGGTTTTTCTGTAGCGACTAATACTTTCATAGGTTTCAGATTTTAAAGAAATAAGGACGTGTATCGTTTCCACACGTCCTTATCCCGGTTATTTAAAAGGGATGATTAATGCAATTTTTCAAATTCCTGCATGCAGTCTACCAGTGCCTGCACGCTCTCTATCGGCATAGCATTATAGCAGGAAGCACGGAAACCGCCGACAGAACGGTGTCCTTTAATACCGACCATACCTCTTTCGGTAGCGAACTTCAGGAAGTCGGCTTCCAGTTCCTTGTATTCATCGGCCATTACGAAGCAGATATTCATCAGTGAACGGTCTTCTACATTCGTTACAGTACCACGGAATAACTTGTTACGGTCAATTTCATTGTACAGCAGTTTGGCACGGGCCTGCGCTCTGCGCTGCATTTCTTCTACACCACCCTGAGCCTTGACCCAACGCAAGGTCTGCAAAGCCACATAGATAGGAACTACCGGAGGTGTATTGAACATGGAACCTTTATCTACATGAGTCTGGTAATTCAGCATAGTCGGGATATAACGGCTGACCTTACCCAACGCATCATTCTTCACGATAACGAAGGTTACACCTGCCGGAGCCAGGTTCTTCTGAGCGCCACCATAGATACAGATGTATTTGGAAACATCTACCGGACGAGAGAAGATGTCTGATGACATATCACCTACCAATGGTACATTCACATCCGGATCTGCGTGCAATTCAGTACCATAAATGGTGTTGTTGGTTGTAATATGGAAATAGTCTGCATCAGCAGGAACTTCATAATTCTTCGGGATATATGTATAACCGTCTTTTTCTGAAGAAGCGACTTCGATGGTTTCACCAAAGCCCTTGGCTTCCTTCATGGCTTTCTTTGCCCATGTACCGGTATTCAGATAAGCAGCTTTCTTTTCGAGGAAATTATAGGGAACCATACAGAATTCCATGCTTGCACCACCTCCCAGGAACAGTACCGAGTAACCTTCCGGAATATTCAGAAGTTCCTTGAACAAAGCGACAGCTTCGTCCACTACTGGCTGGAAGTCTTTAGCACGGTGACTGATCTCCATCAACGAAAGTCCCGAGCCATTGAAATCAAGAATTGCCTGAGCTGCATTTTCAATCACTTCGCGCGGCAGGATAGAGGGTCCCGCATTAAAATTATGTTTTTTCATGGGAATATTGTTTTGGTTAAACATTCAGTTCTTAATTCTAACAAATGCGAAATTAGTGATTATTTTGATACTTCCAAAGATTTGCGTGATAATTTTCTAATAAAAATGCAAATCCACTTTCATTTTACGAAATAGTCTCGCATTTTTCTATCAAATTGACACAAATAGTGAATGCCATGAAAAAAAGTTGAGTACCATTTCACAGCAAACTGCAGGGTTCCGTAACATATACTGACAAAAATCCTGTACACCCTATTTGGCAGGCTCTATCAATGTCTTTACGCCTTTGATTTTTTCGTTTCGGATAAGCGCCAGCACCTGACGGGCCTTTTTCCGCGAAACAGCGGCAAAGGCATAATGGTCTTTCACATCTACCCGACCAATCTCTTCACGGTTCAGTCCGCCCTTTTTCGAGAGGAAGCCTACAATATCCACCTTATTAATCTTATCTTTCTTACCTTTTCCTATATATAAAGTAAGGAATTCGGGTAATTCCGGCTGCGGAAGCGGGTCCGGGAA
>URWP01000290.1 GCA_900551645.1 uncultured Bacteroides sp. | reverse complement strand
GGGTTACAATCGCTTCCGGCAGTCTGCCTGTAAAGCCGTTTCCAGACAAATCAATGTATTCCAGCGCATCCATCCATGCGACGAAGGACTCGGGTATGGTTCCGGTCAGGTTGTTATACGGCAAAGACAAATATCTCAGTTGCGTCAGGTTACCCATTGATTCCGGCAGACTGCCCGACAACTGGTTGTAGCCTAAATAGAGATTTTCCAATGCGGTCAGATTTCCCAATTCCTCAGGAAGCTCTCCGACCAGTCCATTGTCCACAAGACTGATATATTTCACACGCCCGTCCCAGACACTTACTCCTGCCCACTCACTCAACGGCTTGTCACTGCACCAGTTCGCGTTATCCTTCCAGCTACTTCCACCGGTAGCATTGTAAAGCGCAATCAGAGCTTCCCGTTCCTGCTGTTCTATCTTGTCGAATTCGTTCTCATTAATAGACAGATTATAGACATGTCCGGCCTGGAAGCCCCCTTTCGGAGCTTTTCTTTCAATCAGGTTGTTGTCGATGTTACCATCCTGATCATGAATGGAGACAGTTACAATATTGTCCTCCGATGTAGGCAGTACAGCAATATAACAAGTAATGATTTCCTTATCGGCTATATCTTCCGGTTGAAAATAATACCACAGATAATTGTAATATTCCTTGACCGAAATCGTACCGTCTTCCAGATTATAAGAAGCAATCTGGTCTTCCGGACTTGAATAGGCTATAGGTTCATGTGTATTGATAAACAGACCTCGGGCATTCTGCAACAGTTCCGTACGGATGTTCAGTTTCAGATAAGCGAACAAGTGCGAGAAATGCAGGTTCACCGCTCCGCCTTGAATCTGTCCCTTCGCATACATGAAATCAAGATTCGGGTCAGGAAGACCGTCCTGATAGCTCTGTCCGAACAGATACGGAAGCGGCACGTACGGATAAGAAACTTGCGGAGAATAATAAGAATGATACGGATAATAAGCATAAACATCATCTCCCGCTTCTCCTTCCAGACTGTTATTTACCGGCTGGAAATCTGTCTGTTTCCCTTCCGAAACAGCCTTGTAGCGCAAAGTCTCCGGCTGTTTTCCTGTCAGCAAACCGATTTCATCATTCATCGCCCAAGTTACAGAAACAGCCGTTTCGCCTACCGTATAGGACGTTCTCGACGGTGTATCCACGGTTCCGGTCACCTTGATTTCCCCACCGGTATCATTGACCAGTCTTTCGTCCGTACAGCTGAATACGGACGCCATCAGCACAAACAGGCTGATATAAATTCCCCATCGTTTCATGGCTCCTGCTGATTAATAATACAACGAATCCCAGTCATCAATCGGCATGTCATCAACGCTACCGCTACCGGTAAGGACACAGATACACCCTTCACCCTGTAATTCTATGACGTTACATTCTGGAGATTCATACGCCATGTGGTTTGACTGCTGTTTTTCATTCATCAATTTTTATATAAAAAAGAACAAGACAGGAGAAAAACAGAACATTTCCTGGCTTTATTCCAGAATTTGGAATTCTCTCTGTTTCTCTACACTTGATACAAGGTAAAAGGTACAACAATGAGGTGGTAATAATATTCTCAAGATTCCCGTTCAATCCCGGTATGACAAAGAAATCCGAAAAGGACTAATCAAAACCCTATCATCTAAATAAAAGCAGAAACCAGAAAAGCGAAGAATTTCTATAGCCTGCAGGCAGACATAAAAAAAGGGAATCTTCCCAGATTCCCAATCTTAATTAACCTTAAATCTAATACCATGAAAAACATGGTGCAAAGATAGGTCTTTTATGTTATGTAACACAATATTCAAGCAAAAAAGCGTTTGCTTTTCACATTATTTAAGCTTTAATACCTCTGAAAACTTCTTGCAAACCATTTCTCCCGTTCAGAGACCACATCGAAACACGAGCATTACTGCCATTGAGTTCTCTCTATATTCCGTCCACCTCACAGCTGGTTTAAGAAAATACTGCATCACATAGCATTCTAATCTTAAGACATCCCTATTCATTATAATCCAGACATTCCAGGCAAGTCCTCATCCACCCGGTAGCAAACTTTTTAGAGAATAATCTTGATGAAAGCTGTCGGAATATAGGCTGTGGCCACCAGACATACTCCCGGAAGTTCTATCACTACCCGTTGCTGCCCTGACACTCTGGCCACTCTTCCCTCAATACCGGCAAAATCACCCTCTATGATTCTTACTCTATCTCCACTTTTATAATGACAATGCTGGGGTTCCACCAGACGGATATGTTCATTTCTGATATTCGTCACACGGATAAAATTCATCATGTCCTGATAACTGACCGTCAAAGGAGGATTTTTTCCGGATTCACCGACTCTGAAATGATTGTAGTAATAAGTCAGAAAGTGCAACTCAGGAGTATGCTTCACATAGGTCTCCACTTTCTCAGGAGTAGCATATACAAAAAGAAAATTGGGAAGCAGAGACGCCAGAATGCGTTTCTTCTTCCCATTACAGAGTTTCATCACATGACGTACCGGAAGGTAGGCTTCCGTACCGTCACCCGTTATAAAATTGTATGCCTTGAATTCTCTACCGTAGGTGACCCTCAAGACGAACCATTTCTTCTTTGGGTCAGGAGCATATTCTACCGACACCCCATCCGGTAAACTCCGGTTCTTGAGGGAGACGTCGGAGGTAAGTCCGGCGTTTGGAGGGGGTGGGTCTTCCTCTCGTTTTTTATTCACATTAGACAATGTGTTCATGGCTGAAAACGCCTGCCAAATCCCTTTACCTGAAGATAACAACCCCGAAATTCCGGCTATTATCCAAAGCATGGAATTTTAAATTTTGTTTCAAACTTAACAAAAATAAACAAAAAGAAGAAGACTGGATTCCCTCATTACTGACTATCCGGCTTTATAAAGCGACTATTCATTCAAATTCATTAACTATCCGGTCAAAAAAAGTAAAATTGATTTCAGGAGAACCGTTAGGATTTCACGCTAAACAAAAATTATCCTGCTGTTTCAGTTTCCCACTTCCGGGCATAAAAAAAGGGAATCTTCCCAGATTCCCAATCTTAATCAACTTTAAATCTAATACCATAGAAAACATGTACAAATAGAACTTCTATCCTATAAGACACAATATCCAAGTAAAAAATCGTTTGCTTTCTACATTATTTAAAGTTTAAAGCTCTCTAAAGACTTTTTCCAAGCCATTGCTCCCGTTCGGAAGCTACATCGAAACATGGGCACTGCTTCACCCATTCCTCGGGCTCCACCACTCCGTCACCGTCCAGGTCCGGACTCAGGTCAC
>URWP01000289.1 GCA_900551645.1 uncultured Bacteroides sp. | reverse complement strand
CCGTTGGCGCCCCGAGGGGGTGTATCAGCCATAGCCGGAACCCAATAAGCTCCTGTAACATCACCATGCTTCAACCGTTCTATATAAGCCTGCGCATCTTCTGTATCCTTACTATGGCTGAACGGAGTAGCAAAAGTAGACCAACAAGGATACCCTACCGTACCACTTTCCGAACCTCCCCAACGGAAATCGGCCCGCTCTACATTGTGATAGAACAGACATTCCGGCTGATACTTTGTCACAATAGGTTCCACACCAGGTCCCAGCCCTTTCGGGTCATCGGCACCCCCGTCAAACCAAATCAGGAACAAGTCTCCATAACGCGAACAAAGTTCCTCCACCATCTTTTCACAATAACGCTTATACCATTGCTGGCGGTTGGCGGCAAATTCTCCTCCACCGGCAACCTGGAAATTATGGATTCCCAACAGAGAATTCCAACGGATACCGACATAAATACCCGGTTGGACTCCGTATTTCCGGCAGGAATTCACAAAATCACGGACTATGTCACCTTTTCCGTCACGCCACTTCACTGCTTTCAGACAATAAGGATTCACATCACTTTGCCAAAGTCCAAAGCCCGTTTCATGCGTAGCGGTCAATACGGCGAACTTACATCCGGCAGATTTAGCAGCCCGAATCCACTGGTCGGTATCCAGACTATCGGGCGAGAATATGTTGTAATCTTCAATCGGTTGAATCCGATTGTTACCTTGTCCATAACGGACTCCATCGAACACATGCAGGTCATAATGGAAAACAGCCCCCATCTCGGCTTCATGCCATTCAAGCTGATGCGGAGCTGGAACCGGAAGGCTCTGTGCGTAACCGGCCGTTACGCACAGCATCCATCCCAGTAAAAAGTTGAAAATCTTTCTGTTTATCATATTTTATCAAAATTCATCTGTCATTCAGCACCTTCATAGCCAGGGTTCTGAGCCAGATTCGGATTCGCTTCGCGTTGTCTCTGCGGAATCGGGTAAAGCACATGATACGGTTTGGCATTCTTTCCACGTTCAATGGCATTTGAGATGAATTTGCCATGACGAATCAAATCTTCACGTCTCAAACCTTCAGAGAAGAATTCACGTCCTCGTTCAGCCAAGATAAAATCACGCAGACTCTCCTTTGTCGGATAATCGCCTAATACAATGTCGGCCACCTTGGCACGCTGACGCACCTGGTTAATCAGACTGATACTTTCCGCATTCGGTCCATTCAGTTCATTCAAGGCTTCTGCCCTGCACAGAAGAATGTCGGCATAACGGATATAAACAATGTCGTTTCCGTTGTTTTCACCCGAAGCATTCGGGTCCGGCCAGTACTTGAAGCTACGTACGTCGTCCAGTGCATTGCCGTTTGCATCACGAAGCAGTTCTACTTCCTCACCGTTCTGATCCGTATAATGAGTTATCAATACTTCCGTACGTGCGTCTCCCGCTTCAAAGGTATCATAAAAAGCGGTATAAGTACGGAATTGAGCACCAAAATTTATCCAATTTGTTTGAATCGGGTAGTTGGGAGGAAAAGCATGAGGCATATAATTGTTATGATATCCAGCCTGAGCAATACACGGAGCACGGTAAATGTACTCTTTATTGTCCTCACCTTCTACAGAAAACATCTTCTTATAATCCGCATACAGCGAATAATAATTCAAGTCAATCACTTTCTGAGCTGTAGCTGCCGCTTTTTCCCAATCCTTCTCATGCATGTAAAGTTTAGTCAGAACAGACAGGGCAGCACCCTTTGTAGCCTTACCGATAGGATTTTCTTCTACAGGAAGATACTCTGCCGCAAAGGTCAAATCGTCTACCAAATACTTTACGAACTCTTCCTGTGAAGCACGGGGAGTAGATTTACCGATTTCCTCAATTTCATCGGGAGTGGCATTCTTCGGAATCTCGATAATCGGAGTCGGTCCGAACAGATTCAGCAGATAATAATAAGAGACAGCACGGATGAAACGGGCCTCTCCCTGAGCCGATTTCAGATTCTCTTCCGAAATACCGGTCAATCCGTCAGTAACATTCAATACGGAATTGGCGCTTGCCACCGCTTCATACATCTTTCCCCAGAAAGAATTCAGGAAAGAATTGTCTACCGCCCAACTGAAGTTGATGAACGGATAAGCGTCGCGTTCCAGTCCACCTCCGGTTTCGAATGCAATATCGGTAGGAAACTCGTTCATCAAAAAAGTATAGTTACGACTGTTATATTCAATGATGCGTGAACGGGCATAAGCACCTGTCAACAGAGCATCCAGCCCGGACTGGTCCTGCAACATACCGTCAGGATTATATTCTGTATAGATTTCTTCTTTCAAAAAGTCTGTGCAACCTGTAAAGCCGACCATCAGACAAGCCAGCGCCGACAAACGGATATAATTTGAAAATTTCATGATATTCTGTTTTTAAAATGTAATATTTACTCCCACTCTCACGGTACGTGCCAACGGATAGCTGTTATAGTTCACCTTAGATACCGATTCACTTCCCTGTGCGCTTGCATCGGGGTCAAATCCGTCATAACTGGTAAAGGTAGCTACGTTATCGATAGCGCCGTAAACCTGTAAAGATTGGATAACGTTATTCTTCTTGATAGGTACATCGTAATTGATGTTGATGTTCTTGATACGGACAAACGATGCGTCGCATACGGTCATCGAGTTGATGGAATACTGTCCACCGTAGTTGGAAGGATTGACACCACTCGGATACTGGTTGCTCGGGTTGGTTTCTGTCCAACGGTTCAAGTAATACTTGGCGATACGGTTACGGTATTCGTTTGTCGGATAAAGAGATTCCAACACATTGGCATCCAGCGTACTGATACCGAATGTACCTTGCAGGAACACACTCAGTGACAAGCGTTTGTAACGAAGCGTATTCGTAAATCCGAATGTTGTGCTTGGGAAAGGCTTACCCAAGATGACACGGTCGTCCGAACTGATGACATTGTCACCGTTCTGGTCTTTGAACTTCAAGTCATCCGGATTGGCACTCGGTTGGGCTGAATGAGCGATATCATCGTTCTTCTGGAAAATACCTTCCACCTCATATCCATAGAAAGAATAAATCGGGTCGCCTACACGTGTGATTTCATAACCGGAAACAAAACTACCGATACTACCTGTAATCAGTTCCGGCATGAAGTCTGGCAATTCCATTACTTCATTCTTCAATAGAGAAAGGTTCAATGAAGATTCCCATCCCCAGTTCCGGTTATCGATGTTCACCGTATTCAATGTCAGATCAATACCGGAGTTACGCACCTTACCGGCGTTCACCTTCACACTACTGAAACCGATAGCCGATGGCAACGGCT
>URWP01000288.1 GCA_900551645.1 uncultured Bacteroides sp. | reverse complement strand
TAGACGGCGAGCGCCATTGGCCAGGCTTCGGTAATAGTGTAGAGCTTGTGGTCAATCAACCACGCATAGAACAGGTACATGATGGGGTAGTGTACAGCATAGAGCGGATAGGAGATGTCGCCCAGAAATTTACATACACGGGATGAGAAATTGTCTGGTGTCTTTCCGGAAGCTCCAACCCAGAGAAGAATCGGAAAGATGAAAAGAATACAGATAGCTTCGAACAGACCGTTCAGGCTGATGGGTGAGTTCTCTGTTACAATATACGGTACACAGAAAAGCAGTAGCAGAATGACGGAGCAGATCCAGAAAGCCCCTCGTACATTCATCGGCTTGAAATGACGGGCCAACAGCATTCCCATTGAGAAGGGGAAAAGCATGCGTAAGGCACCTCCGAAGAAATTGACGGTATCAAGTGTCCAACCTACACCTATCATGTCATAACCGGATACATTGAAGGTAGTGAACCAGGCTAAGGTGATACCCAATAGTCCGACCAGAACCGTCAAGGCTTTGGTAGACAGGCGATGGATAAACAAGGCGTACAGAATATTGCCGATGTATTCAAAAAAGAGCGACCAGCAGGGACCGTTCAGAGGAAACATTTCACCATTGCCCCGGACTTCATAACTCACGCCAGGAACGGCAGGAATGAAGAACATTGCACAGAGCATGGCAAGCATGACGGCTGAAGTGGCCACTTTTGTACCGTCCCATTGAACACCACCTTGTAGAAAGAAGGTGATGGTTCCCAGGATGACACCCATGATAATCATCGGATGAAGACGGATCAGGCGGCGCTTGAAGAAATTGCCGGTTGTCATAGTTTTTCCCCACCGGTCATCGTACGCATAACTGATGACAAATCCCGAGAGGATAAAGAAAAAGTCAACCGCCAGATAACCGTGGTTGATAACAGTAATGGGAGTCCCACCGGCTGCAAAAGAGAGTCCTTCGAAAATGTGATAAAAAAGAACTAACAGTGCGGCGACTCCTCGTAATCCGTCCAGGAGTTCGTAATGAGGCTTGGAATCTGCATATGCGGCAGAAGAGATGTGTTGCATCATAATGTACGTGTATAAGATGTTTTAATATTATTGTTTACCAGACGTCTTGTATATCGTTGCCAAAGTTACGCAACTTTGGTATTTCAAAAGTTGTCCTGTATCAAAAACTGAATTTTTCTACCGACTGATGGGGGGTTTTGATGGAAAGTCTTATTTTTTTTCTACCTTTGTGGCTTTAAATTTTCAACGTTATGAAATCTGATATAGAAATTGCACGTAGTATAGAGTTGACCAAGATTAAACAGGTAGCTCGCGATTATGACATTCCAGTAGAGGAAATCCAGAATTATGGCCGTTACATTGCCAAAGTACCCGAAACTTTGATTGATGAAGAGAAGGTAAACAAGAGTAACCTGATTCTGGTGACAGCCATCACTCCAACTAAAGCCGGTATCGGTAAAACCACTGTGTCTATCGGTTTGGCATTAGGCTTGAATAAAATCGGTAAGAAGGCCATCTGTGCCTTACGTGAACCGTCATTGGGTCCTTGTTTCGGTATGAAGGGTGGAGCTGCCGGAGGTGGTTATGCTCAGGTATTGCCGATGGATAAGATAAACCTTCATTTTACAGGAGATTTCCATGCCATTACATCAGCCCACAACATGATTGCTGCTTTGCTGGATAACTATATGTATCAGAATCGTGACAACGGTTTTGCCATGAAGGAAGTGCTTTGGAACCGCGTCCTGGATGTGAACGACCGTGGTTTGCGTTACATTGTGACTGGATTGGGAGGAAAGACAAACGGTGTTATGCGTGAATCTGGTTTTGATATTACACCGGCTTCCGAAATCATGGCTATCTTGTGTCTGGCTACCGGTGAAGCTGATTTGCGTCGCCGTATTGAAAATATTTTGCTGGGATTCACAATCGAAGGCAAGCCGTTTACGGTAAAAGATCTGGGAGTAGCAGGTGCTATTACTGTATTGCTGAAGGATGCCTTGTCTCCGAATCTGGTTCAGACTACCGAACATACTGCTGCTTTTGTTCACGGTGGACCGTTTGCCAACATTGCCCACGGATGTAATTCAGTGCTGGCTACCCGATTGGCTATGACTTTTGGCGACTATGTTATTACGGAAGCCGGTTTCGGCGCCGATTTGGGAGCAGAGAAATTTTATGATATCAAGTGTCGTAAGGCAGGCCTGCAACCGAAACTGACTGTATTGGTAGCTACGGCTCAAGGCTTGAAGATGCATGGTGGTGTGAGTGTAGACGAAATCAAGGAACCGAATATGGAAGGTTTGAAAGAGGGCTTGAAGAATTTGGACAAACACATCGAGAATCTGCAATCGTTCGGACAGACCGTTGTCGTTGCTTTCAACCGCTATGCCAACGATACCGATGAAGAACTGGATTATGTGCGCCAGCATTGTGCAGAAAAGGGAATCGGTTTTGCCATCAACAATGCCTTTATGGAAGGAGGCGAAGGGGCTGTAGACCTGGCAAATCTGGTAGTAGATACCATTGAAAAACAGCCGTCGAAACCTTTGACATTCGCTTACGATGAAACAGATTCAGTGGAAGAAAAAGTGCGTAAGATTGCTTTGAACTTATATGGAGCGAAACAGGTACTCTTTGGCCCGGCTGCCCGTAAGAAACTGAAGATGATTGAGGAACTGGGATATACACATTTCCCGATTTGTATCGCCAAAACCCAATATTCGTTCTCTACCGATCCTAAGTTGTATGGGGTAGCTTCCGGATTCAACTTTACGGTACGTGATATCGTTATCAATGCCGGAGCTGAAATGTTGGTAATGGTAGCCGGTGAAATCATGCGTATGCCTGGATTGCCGAAAGAACCTCAGGCGTTGCATATCGATATTGTAAATGGAGAAATTGAAGGATTGTCTTAATCGGACAACTTGATAAACAGAAAGCGTCATAGCCAATCTATCCCGAAAGAGGAAGAAGCTATGACGCTTTTTTTATGAATCAGTTTTCTGCTTTTCAGTTGAAGTTACCGTAACGGGTAGGAAGCAGTTTGCGGTCGCCCAGGGTGTTGTCTATACGGGCCACATTTATCCAGAACTTGTTTTCGCGTACGCTTGGGATAGGGTAAGCAGCTTTTTCACGGCTATAGCTGTGCTCCCATTCGTTGGCTACTATTTCATATTCCGGATGTGGAGCGTTCACCAGCACATTGTCGTCGGCAGAGGCGTCTCCCCGTTTTATTTCCTCTATTTCTTCCCGGATTTTCAGCATAACTTCTACAAAGTTGTCCAGCTCGGCCAGACTTTCACTTTCCGTCGGTTCAATCATCAAGGTA
>URWP01000287.1 GCA_900551645.1 uncultured Bacteroides sp. | reverse complement strand
AGAGAGCGGAAGACGGGACTCAAACCCGCGACCCTCAGCTTGGAAGGCTAATGCTCTATCGACTGAGCTACTTCCGCATTTTTTGTGGGCAAAGATGGATTCGAACCACCGAAGGCGTAAGCCAGCAGATTTACAGTCTGCCCCATTTGGCCACTCTGGTATTTGCCCATTCGCTTTTGAAAAACTTTTGATTAACTTCGTTTCTCAATTGCGATGCAAAGGTACGATTATTTTTTTAATCTGCAAATAAAATCGATCATTTTTATTGCTGTAATTGCACATTCGTCTCCTTTGTTTCCTAACTTACCTCCAGCACGGTCTTCTGCCTGTTGCATATTGTTGGTTGTAATTAGTCCGTAAATGACTGGAACATCGGATGTTGCGTTTAGTTGGGCAATTCCTTGCGTAGTACCGGCGCATACATAATCGAAATGAGGGGTATCTCCGCGTACCACACAGCCAATGGCGATGACTGCATCCACTTTTCCGCTTTTAATCATCTGTGCCGATCCGAATGTCAGTTCGAAACTTCCGGGTACAGTCTGTACCAGGATATTTTCTTCTTTTGCTCCATGCTTTTTCAGTGTGTTTACAGCACCTTCCAGCAATGCGCCTGTAATGTTGCTGTTCCATTCGGATACTACAATACCGAAACGCATAGCTGAAGCGTCAGGTACCGAATTGAAATCGTAATCAGAAAGATTGTGATAAGCTGTTGCCATACGATATATAAGATAAGATTTAGATAAAAAAGAAACGGGTTTCACATAGCCACAGCGACATTTGGCCGTGTGAACTGTGAAATCCGTTCTTCTAATTATTATGGATAAATTTATTGCAATTTATTTGGAAGCGCGTTCGATGTATTTATCGATATTCATAGCCTGGTAAGAATTGGCATATTTATTCTTTACCTGTTTGTAAGCTTCTACTGCTTCAGTATTTTTGCCTTGTTTTTCCAGAATTTGTCCAGCTTGAATCAAGTAAATAGGGCTCAGTGCGGTACTGTTTGCACGGTCGGCTGCTTTCAATAGGGTAGCGGCAGCTTTGTCTAATTGTCCCATCTGTGCATAGCAGTTACCCAACGTACCTAATATAGCCGGAGAAACCAATTGGTCGTCCGCACTGAACTGATTCAGGTATTTGCTTGCATCTTCGTATTTGCCCAATTGTGCATAGCAGATTCCTGCATAGGCGTTAGCCAGGTTACCAGCTTTAGTTCCACTGAATTCATCAGCTATTTTGATAAAACCGTCAAATCCTTGTTTGTCTCCGTTCAGAGCTGTTTCGTATTCATCTGAACCAAAATATTGTTCACCTTTAAAAAGTGCTTCAGAAGCTTTCAGTTCGTTAGGGGCTGAGATGAAATGTCTGTATCCTAAGAAGCCACATACGATAACTACTACTGCGATGACTGCTCCCAGCAGCACATTTTTGTTTTTTAAGAGGAATGCTTCTGAAGATACCAATGCTTCATCTACATTCAATGGATCATGAGTTTGATTTTTTCCTGTCATTTTTATTTTTGTTTTTTTATATTTTCTGATAAGGCGATATTTCGGACAGCAAAAGTAAGGCATTTATACGTATTAATGAAATTTGTGGGCATGTTTTTTTACCTATCTTTCTTTTATTGCTATTTTTGTGCGTAAAATACAAATTCATTATGTGGCTGAAACGCATCTCCATCTTAAACTATAAGAACTTAGAACAAGCTGAACTTTCATTTTCCCGGAAGATGAATTGCATCATCGGTAAAAACGGGATGGGAAAAACCAATTTGTTGGACGCAGTCTATTACCTGTCATTCTGCAAAAGTGCGACGAATCCTATTGACTCGCAGAACATCCGTCACAATCAGGATTTTTTCGTTATTCAAGGATTTTATGAAACTGACACATTGGAACCTGAAGAGGTGTATTGTGGATTGAAACGGAAGCAGAAGAAACAGTTTAAGCGTAACAAAAAGGAATATACCCGTCTGTCCGATCATATTGGGTTCATTCCTCTGGTATTGGTATCGCCGGCTGATTCTTTGCTGATAGCCGGTGGAAGTGAGGAGCGTCGTCGTTTTATGGATGTAGTGATTTCGCAGTTTGATCGTGAATATCTGGAGGCGCTTATCCGTTATAATAAAGCACTGATGCAGCGGAATACGTTGTTGAAATCAGATGTTGATCCTGAGGAGGAACTGATGGTGGTATGGGAGGAGATGATGGCTGCAGCCGGTGCTGTCGTCTATCAGAAGCGGAAAGCGTTTATCGATGAATTCATTCCGGTTTTCCAGTCTTACTATGCTTATATTTCTCAGGACAGGGAAGAGGTCAGTTTGGCTTACGAATCGCATGCTGCGCAAGGAGATTTGTTGCAGTTGATTAAGGAGAGTAGGCAGCGTGACCGTATTATGGGGTATTCTTTGAAGGGAGTGCATAAGGATGATTTGATTATGAGGCTTAGTGAATTTCCTATCAAGCGGGAAGGGTCACAAGGACAGAACAAGACTTATCTTATAGCCTTGAAGCTGGCTCAGTTCGAATTTCTGAAGAGGACGGGGAGTCAGACAACTCCTTTGGTCTTGCTGGATGATATTTTTGATAAATTGGATGCCTCACGGGTAGAACAGATTGTGAAACTGGTGGCAGGTGACAATTTCGGACAGATTTTCATAACGGATACTAACCGTGATCACTTGGATAAGATTCTGAAGAAGATAGATGGAGACTATAAACTCTTTGAAGTTGATGATGGGATAGTGACGGAACGGAAGGAGGAAGCTCATGAAGCGGAATAATACTGAACAGGTAGGCGATGTTATTCGTCAGTTGTTACGTCAAGAAGGATTGGAAACTCCGTTGAATGAGTATCGGTTGGTAGAGTCTTGGAAAGATGTGGTAGGTCCTTCTATTTACAAATATACTACTAATCTGTATATTAAGAATCAGGTTCTGTACGTGCATCTCTCTTCGTCGGTTCTTCGTCAGGAACTGATGATGGGAAGAGAGATGCTGGTACGGAATCTGAACGCGCATGTCGGTGCGCAGGTTATAGTGAATATTGTTTTTCGCTGATACATCCTTCTTGGGTCCAGACTTCATCCATCGGGCAATCAAAGGGCTCTGTCGGGATTTCTGGAACTATCTGAAACGAGAAGCATATACCGATATTATAACTTTGTAATTTCGGAAGTAGGCGGTCATAATATCCTTTTCCTCTTCCCAAACGGTTTCCCTGCTTGTCGAAACCTACTCCTGGAATAATGGCTATATCAATATCGGAGAAATCTGTTACGATTTCTCCGGTAGGTTCATCAATTCCGAAACTTCCTTTCTTCAAATCGGCTTTTCCGGGATACCTCCGCAGTTCCA
>URWP01000286.1 GCA_900551645.1 uncultured Bacteroides sp. | reverse complement strand
GGTCAATTGCGGAGCGTTGCCACGCGAACTTGCGGCATCCCTCCTGTTCGGACACGAGAAAGGCGCCTTCACCGGTGCGGATACGGCAAAGAACGGATATTTCGACATGGCAAAAGGCGGTACGCTCTTCCTGGATGAAATCGGCACGATGCCTATTGACATACAGTCCATGCTCCTTAGAGTGTTGCAGGAGAATACCTATACCCCTATCGGCAGCGACAGGGAGCGGATGGCAGACGTGCGGATTGTGGCGGCAACGAATGAAAATCTGGAACGGGCCATCAAGGAAGGACGATTCCGGGAAGACCTGTACCACCGTCTGGCAGAGATGGAAATCAGGATGCCATCTTTGGCCGAGTGTGCTGATGACATTTTGCCTTTGGCGGAATTTTTCCGTGAACGGTTTTCCAAAGAACTTAAGAAAGAGACAAAAGGCTTTTCAAAAGATGCCATATACCGACTTCGTTCTTATCGTTGGCCGGGCAATGTCAGGGAATTGCAGAACCGGATCAAACGGGCGGTGTTGCTTACGGAAACCCCTGTATTGGAGTTGCCGGACTTGAACGCAGACAGTCAGACTGATATTCGGATTACGGAGAAAACTCCGGACATATTGCCTTTGAAAGACGAAAACAGCGAGAGGGAAGCCATTGCAAATGCCCTTCAAGCGTGCAACGGGCATCGTGAACAGACCGCACGATTGTTGAATGTAAACTCTTCAACACTGTACCGGAAGATGAAGAAATACGGGATAAGATAATCCCCGATATTCTATCTATTTCCGGCAACAGTGTTGACACAGAATATATTGAAATGATTTTTCAATCCGACTGAAATTTTGTAAATTTGCAAAAGATTTGGCAGGGTATAGCCTTGCCGGTCTGAAACATAGAAGAAAACCGGTGGAGGGAAAACCCCTCTGCTGATTATATAACATAAGAGCGCAAGCTTCTCGGACAGAAATCTGGTAAATTGACGTTAAAGGAGAATGATTGCGTAATGCTTATGCTATGCTCTGTCATAGCGTGGTGTTGCGTGTTCTCCTTTAGGCTTTACCAGAGCCTCTGTCTGAGTGCGTGGCTACCACGCTTCTTTTTTTAGACGGACAGGTATGGCAAGAATACAAATCATAACGGCAGTGACATTGGACGGTTATCTTCCCGACCCGAATGAAGAGTTGTTGCAATGGGTGAAGACGGACAGCCAAGGTTTCCCGTTCTGGCACGAGAGGAGTACCTTCACGCTGTTTCCCGGCTATCCCATGCTGGACTTGATTTGTGAAAAGGACGAGAAACCGGACTCCTTTACCTTTACCTCAGAAATATCCGACCCAAAGAGCCTTGACTTGCTACACGGGCTTTCCATCTACCACCTCATTGACGAAATCATCATCTACATTCTTCCTCTGACAACAGGCAACGGTACGGACTGCCTGCATCGACTTCCGGTCAATCGTTGGAAACTTTACAGGACAGTTGCTTTCAAAAACGGGATTGTCCGTCTCATTTATCGCAAATCCTCGCGATAGTCCATTGCATCCTGCAAGGAAATCTTGCAATTTGCAAGATTCGCCATTTATTCATTTTTACAGCCTCAGATTTTTATTTCACTGATATACAATGTTATATCAGTTCCTCTTGGTGTCTATCGGTGTCATTGGTACGCTGTTGGCCTTATAATATGATATAACCTGTTGCGCAACAAGGTGTAAGCAAACGATAAGTTACACTTAAAACAGATTACTCATGTTACAGATAAACAGCGAGATGTTCGCCCAAATCATGGAACGGTTCGACAGGATAGAGCGGGCATTGGAGCGTATGAACAAGCTGAAGGAATGCCTGGACGGCGACACGCTCTTGGACAACTACGATCTGTGCCGGCATCACCAAACGCACGCTGGCGCGTTACCGCCAGAAGAAGCTCGTGACCTATTACATGATTGACGGGAGAACCTACTACAAGGCATCCGAAGTGGAGGCGTTCCTCAACCAAAAGGGCAAGTCATTGCCGGCGAGGTTCAGACATCAGCCAAATGTTTAATTAAAATGAAGCAAGGATTATGGAAATAATATGTGTTGACAAACAGACTTTTGAAGAATTGCGTGTCCGGTTCTGTGATTTTGAGGAACGGATGACGCGGGTATGCCGTCCGGCCGAGGACCTCGGCTTGAAAAGCTGGCTGGATAATCAGGAGGTGTGCGATGTGCTTCGCATCAACAAGAAGACACTACAGGTATATCGCAACAAAGGGATATTGCCTTTCAGCCGTATCAAGAACAAGCTGTTCTACAAGCCTGAAGACGTACAGAGATTGTTGGATTTGAATTATCACCCTTTAATAAAAAGCAGATTATGAGCTATCATTTCTTGGACGACAAAGACCCTCGGATCGACGTGATGTTTCAAGGGCTGGAAAAAATGGAGAAGATGCTCTCCGTGATTGAGAAGATGCCGAAATCCCTCTTTAACGGTGAGCGCTTCCTCACTGACGAGGAACTCTCCAAAGTCCTGCGGGTAAGCAGGCGCACATTGCAGGAGTACCGGACATTCGGGGTGGTTCCTTATTACATGGTGCAGGGCAAGACTCTGTATAAGGAATCGGATATTCTGAAGATACTGGAGGATTCCTACAAGCGTTGCCGGGAAGAACAACGATGGGTATAGCATCGTTCACTAAAAGAGACGGAGAAATGATTTCCTTTTTACAAAGGGCATTTCTCCGTTTTTATTTTATGCCATTTCAGACTTTCTTCCCCGTTTTTTCTTGACGATGAAATCTTCTTCGCAAAGCTGTATCTGTTTCCCGAAACCTGTGGACTTTAGCCGTTTCATATCCTCGTCCACTTTGGTGTCCGTTACTTGGGCATACAGCTGGGTGGTGGAAATGGAGTTGTGTCCCATCATGCGGCTGACCGTCTCTATCGGCACACCGAGCGAGAGGGTGATGTGGGTCCCGAAATTATGCCTGGCCTGATGGTAGGTCAAATCAAAGCCATATACCTGTCCCAGCTCTCGTGTCAATGTTATAAAATATCCACGATTGTAAACATTGAATACCTTGTCCCCGGTTCTTTGGCTACGATATTTCTCGATGATTTGAAGGGGAATATCCAACAGGCGGACAGACGAAAGCATATCCGTCTTTTGCCTGTGGATGTGAATCCACCATGTGCCGTCCTCAGCCTGCGTGACATCATTGACCGACAGTTTTTTCAAGTCCGCATACGCCAATCCGGTAAATGTCGAGAAAATGAACATATCCCTTACGAATTGCAGTTGAGGCTTCTCCACCGGGGTGGTCATCAGTGTCTTCAAGTCCTCCAATTTCATGTGCCGGCTTTTTCTTTTTGGCAGTTCGGGATGCAGGCGGCAGTAAGGGTCA
>URWP01000285.1 GCA_900551645.1 uncultured Bacteroides sp. | reverse complement strand
CAGAACAAATATAACATCACCGTCGTTCCACACATGCTTTGCAGCGGTTTCACCCAGGAAGATACCGAATACATGCTGCTCGACCTGCAATTCCTGGGTATTACAGACCTGTTGGTATTACGTGGCGACAAAGCTAAACATGAATCATCATTTACTCCCGAACCGGGTGGTCATGCACATGCTATCGACCTGGAAAAACAAATCCATGAATTCAACCAAGGGGTATTTTTGGATGGTTCTCCTATCAAAGCACCAGTACATCCTTTCAGTTATGGGGTAGCCTGCTATCCGGAAAAGCACGAAGAGGCTCCTAACATGGAACAAGACCTTTTTTGGCTGAAGCAGAAAGTAGAAGCGGGTGCAGAATATGCCGTTACCCAGATGTTCTTCGACAACCGCCATTATTTCAATTTTGTGGACCGCGCACGTGAAGCAGGCATCACTATTCCTATTATCCCGGGAATAAAGCCTTTCGGAAAACTGTCCCAACTGAGTGTCATTCCAAAGACATTCAAGATAGACTTGCCTCAGGAACTGGCTTCCGAGGCCCTGAAATGCAAGACAGACGAAGAAGCGCGTGCCCTCGGAACAGAATGGTGCATTCAGCAATGCAAAGAACTGATGAGTCACAACGTACCGAGCATTCATTTCTATACAGTAGGTGCTGCTCGTTCCGTACACGATGTAGCCCAAGCTATCTATTAACCTGTATTTGCTCTACCATGTTCTTCAAAGATGTTATCGGACAAGACGCTGTCAAGCAACACCTGCTGCAAAGCGTACAAAGTGGGAAACTTCCTCATGCCTTGCTCATTACCGGACCGGCCGGAAGCGGCAAGCTACCTCTGGCCCTAGCACTGGCCAGTTATGTATGCTGCGACCACCCCTCGGAAACAGACGCATGTGGTACATGCCCTTCATGTGTAAAAGTCAAAAAACTGATGCACCCGGACATCCACTTTGCTTTTCCGATAGTCAAGAAAAAAGCCAATAAAGAATGGGTATGCGACGATTTCATCAACGAATGGCGGGAAACTATCCTGAAAGACCCTTACATGGATCTGCACCGATGGATGGAAAGCATAGGAGTCGAAAATCAACAACCGCAAATCTACGTTAAAGAGAGTGATGAAATCCAACGGAAATTATCATTGAAATCCAGCCAAGGAGGTTATAAAGTGATGATTATCTGGCTACCGGAAAAAATGAATGTGGAATGTGCCAATAAATTACTGAAACTGTTGGAAGAACCTCCCGCCTATACCTTGTTCCTGTTGGTAAGCGAAGAACCGGCTTCTTTACTTCCCACATTAGTAAGCCGTACCCAGCGCATCCACCTTTCGCCCATAGAAGAATCATTACTGGCCAACTGGTTATGTAAAAAATACATGCTATCTTCTGAAGATGCCGACGAAATAGCCCATCGGTCGGAAGGAAGCCTGCTGAAAGCAGTCGAAAACATTCACCTTAGTGAGGAACAACGTATCTGTTTCGAAAGTTTTGTCAACCTGATGCGACAAGCATACCGACGTGACATCCGATCACTGAAGCAATGGAGTGAACAGATATCCTCACTGGGACGGGAACGACAAAAAAATTTCCTGGTCTATAGCCAACACATGATCCGGGAAAACTTTATTTATAATTTCCATCGTCCGGAGATGAACTATATGAGTACCAACGAACGGCAGTTTGCTGTCCGCTTTTCTCCGTTCATCAATGAAAAGAATGTAATGGAAATCATGGAACTGCTCAATGAAGCTCAACAACATATCGAGCAGAATGTAAACGCAAAAATGGTATTCTTCGATGTAGCTCTCCGCATGATTGTGCTACTGTTGAAGAAATAATATATAGTAACATACAAAACAATGAATAACGAATTTACACTCAAGAACGGAAGCGGAGGCCTTTGCTGCAAAGGCTGCGGACGTCAGAATAACAAACTGAACACCTACGATTGGCTTGCAGACATTCCTGGTAACAGCGATGAACAGGAAATCGTAGAAGTACAGTTCAAAAATACTCGCAAAGGATACTTCAAGAACAGCAATCGACTGAAACTGGAAAAAGGAGATGTAGTAGCTGTAGAAGCCAGTCCGGGACATGACATCGGAACAGTAACCCTAACCGGCAGACTTGTTCCGCTACAGATGCGGAAATCCGGAATGAAACCGGATGCAGAAATCAAACGTATCTACCGCAAGGTAAAACCCATCGACATGGAAAAGTATGAAGAAGCCAAGTCGCGCGAACATGCTACCATGATCAAGTCACGGAAAATTGCCGAAGATCTAGGACTACAGATGAAAATTGGCGATGTAGAATACCAGGGAGACGGTAATAAGGCCATTTTCTATTACATTGCCGATGAACGAGTAGATTTCCGCCAGCTCATTAAAGTATTGGCAGAAGTATTCCGGGTACGTATTGAAATGAAACAAATCGGTGCCCGTCAGGAAGCCGGACGTATCGGCGGTATCGGTCCGTGTGGACGTGAACTCTGCTGTGCTACCTGGATGACTAGTTTTGTATCTGTTTCTACCAGTGCCGCCCGTTTTCAGGATATCTCACTGAACCCGCAGAAACTGGCAGGTCAGTGTGCCAAACTGAAATGCTGCCTGAACTATGAAGTCGATGCTTATGTAGAATGCCAGAAACGGCTTCCTAGCAAAGAAATCATTCTGGAAACTCAAGATGCAACTTATTATTACTTTAAGGCCGATATTTTGGGAGGTACCATCACTTACAGTACCGACAAGAGTTTCCTCGCTAATGAAGTAACCATCCCTGCCCGTCGGGCCTTTGAAGTTCTTAACATGAACAAACGAGGAGAAAAGCCACTGAAACTAAACGAAGATACTACGACTCACGAACCGGACAAACCGAAAGATCTGCTGGAACAGGAAAGCGTTACGCGTTTTGATAAAAGTAAAAATGCCAAAAATAAAAAGAAAAAGAACAAAGGAGAAGCACGCAACGATAATAACGGACCGAAAAACAACGGACGACAAAACCCGAATAAACCTTCTGGCAACGGAGAACAACCGACTGAAAACAAACGTCCGGTAACTTCGCAGGAACCGAATATCGCAGTTGTCAAGAACAATGATACAAACATTACGGCAGAAAATACGGTACCGAAAGAAAATCGGAACCGTGACAGACAGCCACGTGAGAACCGTCCGCCACGAGACAAAAACCGTCAACCCAAACCGAACAAAAATAAGGAACAGGGAATCGGAACTCCTGAATCTCCAGAAATGAAAGTTCAGGAAAACAAGACCAGTGAAAACAGACGGTCAGAAGAGCGGAATAACCAACCCAAACGACGTGAAAGGACAGAAAATCCGGAAAGCCCGACAGCCCGCGAAAACGGACAATCAGGTGAAC
>URWP01000284.1 GCA_900551645.1 uncultured Bacteroides sp. | reverse complement strand
ACTATTCTGTGGTGCTATTTGAGAAACAGCAGCTTCAAAAAGGATGGTACCGACTATCATGCCGCTGCCGACTTGACAGGACAAGCCAACCATATCGGGGTTACCATTAAAGCCGATATCGTGAAGCAGAAGCTTCCATCCAATAACGGCGGTTTCAAGGCTATCGGATTCGGAAAGACAAACGAGTGTATGTATTCGGAACTGACCACTGACCATCCGATAGACCTTTGCCGTTATCAGGTGGCGAATGGCTATATGGGACGTGTCGGATTGATTAACTCGGGCGGTGAATCCCATGGGGAATCCGACCTGCATGATGCTGTCGTAACGGCAGTAGTAAATAAGCGTGCAGGTGGTATGGGGCTGATCAGCGGTCGTAAGGCTTTCCAGAAACCGATGAAAGACGGAATTCAACTTCTGAACACCATTCAGGACGTATATCTGGATTCTTCAATAACCATTGCATAAAGAAGAAGTATCCATGAAAAGAATAGTGTTATTACGTCATGGCGAAAGTCTATGGAACAAAGAAAACCGTTTTACTGGATGGACGGACGTGGATTTAAGCGAGAAAGGAGTTGAAGAAGCCTGCAAGGCAGGCGATGCATTACGGGAGGCTGGATTTTCTTTTGAGGCAGCTTACACTTCTTACTTGAAACGTGCCGTAAAAACGTTGAACTGTGTCTTGGACCGGCTGGATGAAGACTGGATTCCGGTTGAAAAGACCTGGCGGCTGAACGAGAAGCATTACGGCATGCTTCAGGGACTGAATAAGAGTGAAACAGCGGTCCAATATGGTGAAGAACAAGTACACATCTGGCGAAGAAGCTATGACGTGGCTCCCGCTCCGGTAGGCAAAGATGATCCCCGTAATCCGGGCATGGATATCCGCTATGCCGGTGTACCAGATAGGGAACTTCCCCGTACGGAATCCCTGAAAGATACTATTGGGCGTGTCATGCCTTACTGGAAATGCATCATCTTTCCCGCATTGATGTATAAGGACAGCCTGCTGGTAGTCGCCCATCGTAACAGCCTGCGCGGAATCATCAAGCATCTCAAAGGAATTTCCGATACGGATATTTCCAACCTGAACCTGCCTACGGCAGTTCCTTATGTCTTTGAATTTGACGACAGGCTGGTTCTTGTCAAGGACTACTACCTTGGAAACCCGGAAGAGATACGGAAACGGGCAGAAGCTGTGGCCAAACAAGGGATGGCTAAAAAATAAAAATCTGTCTATCAAGCAGATGCTTTTTTTAAGTTTTAATTATTAACTTTTAAAGAGGAGGTAAAAATGGTACCTGTAAAAACAAACCAGAATTGGTTACCGAGTATTTTTAACGATTCCTTTGACAATGAATGGATGGCAAGAGCAAACGCTACGGCTCCAGCCATCAATGTGATTGAGAATGAAAAGGACTACAAGGTAGAACTGGCAGCTCCGGGAATGACCAAGAATGATTTTAAGGTAAGTGTGGATGAAAGCAACAATCTGGTAATCTGCATGGAAAAAAAGGACGAGAAAAAGGAGGAGAAGAAAGACGGAAAATACTTGCGCCGTGAATTCTCCTATTCCCGATTCCAGCAGAGTATCCTGCTGCCGGATAATGTGGAAAAAGATAAAATTTCGGCCAAAGTGGAACACGGGGTCCTGTTTATCGATATTCCCAAAGTCGTAGATAAGAAGGTTCAGGAAACCACCAAAACTATTGATGTCAAATAAGATATCTTGATGAGACTCTACAGAAGGCATTTCTTATTATCAGGGAATGCCTTCACCCGGATATTTGAATTCCAAAATAAATATAATGAGAGGATTTGATTTCGATAAAGCGCTGGTAGCCCTTCAGAATGAACTGCATTGTTTTGCATATAAACTGACTGCTGACAAGGATGAAGCAGAAAACTTGTTGCAGGAAACAATGTTGAGGACGTTGGATAATAAGGATAAGTTTGATTCCGGTACGAATTTTAAAGGCTGGATGTATACCATCATGCGCAATGCATTTATCAATAATTGCCGGACAAAGAAAATACGAGGGAATTTATATGTATTATCAGAACCTAAATATCATTTCCTGTTAAGGGACGACTCTTTCATTTTCGTGGATAACGGGCATGATGCAAAAGAGATAAGGGAAGCCCTTAAAACATTGCCTAAAGCACATTATGTCGTTTTTATGTTGTACCGGAGTCAAATATCGGGAAATAGCCGCAAAGATAGGAGTGTCACTGAGTACGATAAAAAGCCGTATCTTTTATAGCAGAAAAAGGCTAAAACAGTTGCTTTCTAATTTTGCCTGATTAATTAAAATATAAAAAACAAATTATGGATAACAAGTATATTGGAATTCTGACTTCCGGAGGGGATGCTTCAGGAATGAACGCGGCTATCCGTGCCGTGACCCGCGCCGCCATTTTTAACGGATTTAAAGTGAAAGGAATTTATAGAGGTTACGAGGGGCTGATTGCCGGTGAAGTGAAAGAACTCACGACGGAAGATGTAAGTAGCATTATCCAGAGGGGAGGCACCATACTGAAAACAGCTCGCTCCGAGACTTTCACCACTCCCGAAGGACGCAAGAAAGCTTATAAGGTCATACAGAAAGAGAACATCAATGCTTTGATAATTATCGGTGGAGACGGTTCCCTGACGGGAGCCCGTATCTTTGCGGAGGAGTATGATGTGACGTGCATAGGATTGCCCGGCACCATTGACAATGACCTATATGGTACCGATTTTACCATAGGATATGATACGGCATTGAACACCATTGTGGAATGCGTGGATAAAATCAGGGACACGGCAACCTCCCATGACCGTATCTTCTTTGTCGAAGTGATGGGGCGTGATGCGGGCTTCCTGGCACAAAACAGCGCAATAGCTTCCGGTGCTGAAGCGGCCATCATCCCGGAGGACAGGACGGACGTGGACCAGTTGGAAACATTCATCGGGCGCGGATTCAGAAAGACGAAAAACAGCAGCATCGTAATTGTGACCGAAAGTCCTGAAAACAAGAATGGAGGTGCCATATATTACGCCGACCGGGTAAAGAAGGAATATCCCGGGTATGATGTCAGGGTTTCTATCCTGGGCCATCTGCAACGGGGTGGTGCTCCGAGTGCCAATGACCGCATACTGGCAAGCCGGCTGGGTGAAGCCGCAATCCAGGCCTTAATGGAAGGCCAGCGAAATGTTATGATAGGCATACGGAACAACGAGATTGTTTATGTTCCTTTTGTCCAGGCAATCAAAAAGGACAAGCCTATTGACAAAAGCCTGATCCGGGTCCTTAACGAATTATCGATCTAAAATAACCGTTAATATGTCAGAAGTTGCTCCTTTAATATCGGATCTTGCCATAATTCTGATTATTGCCGGTATTGTAAACGTCATTTTCAA
>URWP01000283.1 GCA_900551645.1 uncultured Bacteroides sp. | reverse complement strand
AGTGACAACCTTATCAGGTTTTAATACGAAAAAGGTGTAAACCTATATATGATTTTAATTATTAACCCGTCAACTAAATTCAATACACCTCAAACGACTACACGTTTTAAACAAAACGAACGGATGTTTGAATGAAAACATACGCATGTTTTACTTCAAACGTCCGTTCGTTTTTTACAGCTCAGTCTCTGCTGGAAAACAACTGTGACTGCGCATTCCGAGTTTCGTACTCCAACAGGAAACGCTTTGCCTCCAACCCGGCGGCATATCCTGTCAACTGACCGGAACTACCTACCACACGATGACAGGGTACCACAATCAGCCAAGGATTGTCGTGACACGCTCCTCCTGCCGCACGGACCGCCTTAGGAGAGCCGACAGCCTCCGCCACTTGGGCATAAGTCCGGGTTTCTCCATAAGGGATATCCAGCAATACCTGCCAGACACGCTGCCGAAACGGAGTACCTTTCCAGGCCAACGGAAGCTGGAAATCCTTCCGCTGCCCCCGAAAATAATCGACTAATTGACTACAGGCCTCTTTCCCTACCGATGTTTCTTCCGGTACTGCTCCAATAGGTATCTCGTTCAATCGGATAGCCACCAATCGGTCTGACTCTTCACAGACCACCAGCTTTCCTATCGGCGAATCACAACACATGTAACGTATCATCTTCCGACATCCGTTATTCCCATACCAGATAAGCAGAAACCAACCAGTGGTTCAATTTATCACCGTCAACCGGCTCAGCTTCAGGAATATCTACTTTAAAGGTATGTTCACCAGCCGACAAAGTACCTAACTCAACAGTCTCCGGCAAGACATCACTACCCGGACACCAGTTGGAGCGGGAAAGATCGGACGAAGCCAGCGGTTCCTCCACTTCCTTTACTTCGTAACCGTTCTCACCTATATAAGCAGCCTCACGCTTGATGAGCCATACTCCAGTAGCAGGATTAAAACGACGGAATGAAGCGCAATCGTCACGCCAAGGAATAAAATCGAGAACGGTCTTACCATCTACCGACACAATATTCTGACGTTCCACAAACTCATCGCCACCACTATGGCCACCATGCCCGGTCACAATGTACTTCAACTGTACATTTTTGGCTTCGCGCGGCAAGGTAAATGTAGTCTCCACCGGCTTTCTGGCAAAGATATCGGGGTAAGTCTGACCTATATAATATACAGTATTCATCAAAGGAGTAACCTGACGATTTGGCAACGCTTCGCACGGCACTTCAGTCTCCTTCACTTCAATCCGTACATCGGCCAAATATCCCTCCTTAGTCCAGGTATCAATAAAGACACCCACATAAGCTTCACCTTCCAACATCGGATAAAGCGGAGTGATATCCTGTACCCAATTGACAGAAGTCTCCCACTTCGGAATATAAACAGGGCGGCGTTTGCTACTCAACGAATCATCAGGAGCACTGAAATGACCTACACCAAAAGGAGTCATGAAACGCATCAGCTCCACAGTAGGCAAATAATCCGGACCAGCTACAATCCCCTTCATGTTTTCCAGACGGGCTTCGTCAATTGCAGGAAACTCCCGCTTACCTTCAGCAATGCTCATGATATTTATCGGAGAATTCTTGGGAAGGACAAAAACAGAACCAGACTTGTCCCATCGGTCACCGTTAGAAGCCACCTGAACATGCAGCATTACTTTAATGTTCCGCTGGTATTCAGGAAGTTTTATCTTCTTCAGCAAAATACGTCCGTTTACCAGACGCATTACCCCATCTGCATCAGGAGCAGTGATATTCCCGATGGAATCCGGACAAAAGCGCACTCTTTCCTGTTTGAAAACCTGGAGACTGCAATCTCCTTTAGCAGGCAATTCCTTGTGTTCGACAGCAAAACCAGTCCATGTAAACAAACAAGCCGCTGCCAGAAATAAAGTTTTTCTCAACATTGTAATACTTATTTTCAAAAATAGACAATTATCTGTTTACAGAATCAGAGCCGGACGAAACTGACAGCAACCCTTTCTATGGATTCCATAGTTTTCATCCGGCTCTTGATACTTTCCACTTCCTCCTTCGAACCAAAAAGGGGGGATACTTCTCTTTTATTGATGCTGTTCTCTCAACAGGTCATTTACTGTTTTCACCGGATTGAAGGTACTCAACGGAACTTCAACGAAAACAGTATTCCAGTCGCTCATTGATCCGTTCCACAATCCAGGCAATTCCAATGCTTTCAAGTCCTTACCGTTCTTTGACTTATAAGAGATGAAACCAGTAGCCTTGTCTACATAATTCAACAAATTAAACTTTTCACCTTTATAATTACGTACGGCACAAACCAAATCAACCGGATTGAAGTGTGTACCTTTCTCGAACATCGCTTTCTTTTCTGCATCGTTCATGTCAATCTGTGAACTTTCCAGGATCTGCAAAGAAACGGTACCATCCGGATTGTATGCCAGGAACGGACCACCACCCGGTTCGCCTACATTCTTCACCATACCGCAGACACGCATCGGACGATTCAGTTTCTTACGCAAATAAATAACCAAGTCAGCATCTTCCAAATCCTTCAGGTCAGCACGGCGACAGTGCAACTGCTGCTGAACGAAACGGATAATATTCTCCACTTCATCATGACGGTAAGAGCCGCTATCCAACAGTTTCAAATATTCGAAAGCCTGTTTCTGGAGAGTTACAAGTACACCAGCCAACAGCTTCTTATAGGTAACCGTGTCAGCCTTCAAACGATCCGGAACCACATTGTCAATATTCTTAATGAATACAACATCAGCATCCAAATCATTCAGATTCTCAATCAATGCACCATGACCACCCGGACGGAACAACAGCTTGCCATCCTTATCGCGGAACGGCTTGTTTTCCATATCGGCAGCAACTGTATCAGTGCTTGGCTTCTGCTCAGAGAAACTGATATGATAATTGACACCGTACTTGGCTGCGTATTCGGCAGCTTTACTGTCTACCAGTTTCTGGAACAGTTCACGATGTTCAGTAGAAACAGTAAAATGTACAAATACATCACCCGATTTGCCAGCTGCATACAACGCACCTTCCACCAGATGTTCCTCCAACGGAGTGCGTACACCATCAGCATAACGATGGAACTTCAATAAACCTTTCGGCAGTGCACCGTAATTCAAGCCAGCAGATTCCAGCAAATTGGCAACTACTGCCTTATAATTCTTTTCTGCAATCAAGGCATCGATGTTCTTACCGGTATTATCCATACAAGCCGCATTCAAATCATTATAGAAAGCGAAATTGTGGATGTGATCGAAAAACTTCTTTTCAAAATCAGTAGTCGGTACATTGTAATCAGCCCCCAGAAATTCAAACATATTCTTGAACATACGGCTGGCAGCCCCTGATGCCGGTACAAATTTTACAATTTTCTTGTCGCCTTCCTTATAAGCGTCCCAAGCGGCCAGATAACGCTGCTGATCGGCTTCT
>URWP01000282.1 GCA_900551645.1 uncultured Bacteroides sp. | reverse complement strand
AACGCAAGGATGAAGACTGGAAACCGTCCAGCTTGTTCTGGGAAGTGACCAACCGCCGTAAAGACGAAAAGACCATCTCATATTGTGAAAGTCATGACCAGGCATTGGTAGGTGACAAGACCATCATCTTCCGCCTGATTGACGCCGATATGTACTGGCATTTTAAGAAAGGTGATGAAAACTTCACAGTACAACGAGGTATCGCTCTTCATAAAATGATTCGTCTGCTGACTGCATCTACCATCAACGGCGGTTATCTGAATTTCATGGGTAACGAATTCGGTCACCCGGAATGGATTGACTTCCCACGTGAAGGTAACGGCTGGTCTTATAAATATGCCCGTCGTCAATGGAACCTGGTAGATAATCACGAATTATGCTACCATTATCTGGGCGATTTCGATAAGGAAATGATTCATCTGCTGGAAGGTGTCAAGAACATCCAAAAGACAGATGTCGTAGAAATCTGGCATAATGACGGCGACCAGGTATTGGCATACCGCAGAAAAGATCTGGTATTTGTCTTCAACTTCAGTCCGAACCGCTCATTTACAGACTATGGGTTCCTGGTACCGAAAGGAGCATACGATGTCGTACTGAATACAGATAATCCTGCTTTCGGTGGTTTCGGGTTCTCTGACGATTCTATCCGTCACTTTACTTGTGCCGACCCGTTGTACGCTAAGGACAAGAAAGAGTGGCTGAAGCTATATATCCCTGCACGTTCTGCAGTGGTACTAAAAAGAGTGAAAGCTTAATTTATGAATGATTACGCAAATACAATCTACAAGAAGACCGCACACTGGACCATAGTGGGGTGCGGTCTCCTTTTTTCTATATTCAGTTTTGTATTTCTTTATGTGTTCCAGCGGGATGTCCTCGAAGCACTCCATTATTCACTGGCACACGGTAAAACTGTTTTTGCCCCGCTAGGCAGTGCGATAGTTATTACGCTGGTATTGATTTTATTACGTTGGGGAGTAAATAGTTTGTTAGGCTTAAAGGGAAATATTCGTTCCCTATCTTATTTCCCTTCTTTTCTGGTGTTATGCGCACTGACAGGAATCGGTAGAGATGTATACTTATCCAATTATCACAGTTACTGGACATGGTTAATGCCTGTGCTTTTAGTAGTGTTTGCAGCTGTCGGGTTTTGGTTACGTCATCTCTTTCGAAATAAGTTAAATGAAGAAGGTTCGGCCTTTTCCTTGGTATGCTGGAATGTCTTCATTTTATTGGCTATGTGTTTCATGACGATTTCTGTAAGCAACACTGACCGTACGTTTCATCATGAGCTACAGATAGAACGAGCACTCCGAAACAAAGATTACCGCGAAGCATTGAATGTAGGCAAGCATTCGATGGAGGCCAGCCGAACATTGACTGCTCTACGTGCAATAGCAATGATTCGAACCAACCAGCTTGGAGACCGACTTTTTGAATATCCGCAATATTATGGTTCTGACGGATTGTTTTTTGCCAATGACTCGACAACCCAGCTGCGCTATACCAATGATTCCATTTATTATCTATTGGGGGTAAGACCATATGACGGAGAATCACGGATGGAATTTTTATCTAATATATGTCACAAAGAAACAGGAAAATTTACAGCCCTTCATTATTATCTTGCCACTCTATTATTAGACAAAAAATTGAGAGATTTCGCTAAAGAAATCCCAGTATTTTATGAAAAAGGAGATACTTTACCCCGATACTACAGAGAAGCAATGCTCCTTTATCAGCAGGAATTTACTGATACAACTTCTTTATGGAAGACTCAAGACAGTGTAATGATTCATCGTTACAAAGCATTTCAGGACCTTCATCGAGGAGGACAATCTGACATTCCCGAGGTAAACCACATCCGGAAGAACTTCGGTGATACTTACTGGTGGTATTTCTACTATCAGAAATGAAAAGTCAGTATACTTTTTCTGCATTCTAGTAGGCTATAAAAGGCTTTTTTACTAATTTTGCACGTCAAAAACTGAAAAGAAGAAAACAAAAACAAACATACTTATGGCAAAAGAATTAAAAGACCTTACCAAAAGAAGTGAAAACTATTCACAATGGTATAATGACTTGGTTGTAAAAGCTGATCTGGCCGAGCAGTCTCCCGTACGCGGATGCATGGTCATCAAGCCTTACGGATATGCTATCTGGGAGAAGATGCAACGCATATTGGACGATATGTTCAAGGCAACCGGACACGTGAACGCTTATTTCCCGTTGCTGATTCCAAAATCATATTTGAGCCGTGAAGCAGAACATGTAGAAGGTTTTGCCAAGGAATGTGCCGTAGTCACCCACTATCGTCTGAAGAATGCAGAAGATGGTTCAGGAGTAATTGTCGATCCAGCTGCCAAACTGGAAGAAGAACTGATTATCCGTCCGACTTCAGAAACCATTATCTGGAGTACTTATAAGAACTGGATCAACTCATACCGTGATCTCCCCATCTTGTGCAACCAGTGGGCCAACGTCATGCGGTGGGAAATGCGTACCCGTCTGTTCCTCCGTACAGCTGAATTCCTGTGGCAGGAAGGACATACAGCCCATGCTACCCGTGAAGAAGCTGAAGCTGAAGCTCAGAAGATGCTGCACGTATATGGTGACTTCGCTGAAAAATATATGGCCGTTCCGGTTATCAAAGGTGTAAAATCTGCCAACGAACGTTTCGCCGGTGCACTTGATACTTATACCATCGAAGGTCTGATGCAGGACGGAAAGGCATTGCAATGTGGTACTTCTCATTTCCTGGGACAGAACTTCGCTAAGGCATTCAATGTACAGTTCGTAGACAAGAATAACAAGCTTGATTATGTATGGGCTACTTCATGGGGTGTATCTACCCGTCTGATGGGTGCTCTTATCATGACTCATTCTGATGACAACGGTCTGGTATTGCCTCCGCATCTGGCTCCGATCCAGGTAGTTATCGTTCCGATCTACAAGAACGACGAACAGCTGAAGCAAATCGATGCCAAGGTTGAAGGTATTGTTGCCAAACTGCGTGAACTAGGCATTTCAGTGAAATACGACAATGCAGACAACAAACGTCCGGGATTCAAATTTGCTGACTATGAATTGAAGGGTGTACCTGTACGTCTGGTGATGGGTGGTCGTGATCTGGAAAACAACACGATGGAAATCATGCGTCGCGATACGTTGGAAAAAGAAACCCGTACCTGCGAAGGCATTGAAGAATATGTAAAGAACCTGTTGGAAGACATTCAGAACAATATCTACCAGAAGGCTCTGAACTATCGGAATGCTCATATTTACAAAGTGGATACATACGATGAATTCAAGGAACAGATTGAGAAGGGTGGCTTTATCCTTGCTCACTGGGACGGAACTCCGGAAACAGAAGACCGTATCAAGGAAGAAACTAAGGCTACAATCCGCTGTTTACCTTTCGAAGCTGATGAAGAAAGCCTGACTCCGGGTGTGGATATGGTTACAGGAAAAAC
>URWP01000281.1 GCA_900551645.1 uncultured Bacteroides sp. | reverse complement strand
AGTACAGGCTGTTGACAACGTATTGAAAGACATCAAACGTCCGTTCACCGCTATCATGGGTGGTTCTAAGGTATCTACTAAGATTGGTATCATCGAAAACCTGATGGATAAGGTTGATAACCTGATTCTGTGTGGTGGTATGGCATTCACATTCGCTAAAGCTCAGGGCGGTAAGATCGGTAACTCACTGGTAGAAGACGACAAACTCCAGTTGGCTCTTGATATCATCGCAAAAGCTAAAGATAAAGGTGTAAACCTGGTATTGGGTTGTGACTGTATCGCTGCCGACAAGTTCGCTAACGATGCCAACACTCAGGTTTGCGACGACAAGAATATTCCTGACGGATGGATGGGTCTGGATGCAGGTCCTAAGACTCGCGAAGAATTCAAGGCTGCCATCAAGGGTGCCAAGACTATCCTGTGGAACGGTCCTGCCGGTGTATTCGAAATGGATAACTTCGCAGGTGGTTCTAAAGCAATCGCTGAAGCAATCGCTGAAGCTACTAAAGAAGGTGCCTTCTCTCTGATCGGTGGTGGTGATTCTGTAGCTTGTATCAACAAGTTCGGTATGGCTGACCAGGTATCTTACATCTCTACAGGTGGTGGTGCTTTGCTGGAAGCTATCGAAGGAAAGATTCTGCCGGGTATCGCAGCTATCCGTGGCGACAAATAAGCATGAACAATCATTCATAGCATAAATAAAAAAGGAGGCGAATGCCTCCTTTTTTATTTTATCCGGTCCTACTCTTGAATATCTGTTATCCTATTCCTGTCAGTTCTGTAAACCTTGCACAAGGTTTAACCGAAGCATATATCCTTTGCGCAATATCTGCTTGATATCATACACTACCCCCTCGGAAGCATCCGAAGGTATCTTCAACGAAACAGAGAAATTTTCAGACTGATTCTCCTCACACAACAAAATACACAATAAACAAAACATCTAGACGTTTCATTAAAAACATGAGCATGTTTTGATAGAGATGTCCGTTCGTTTCAATCAAAATAAACGGATGTTTTTCCTGGCTTGAACAGACGTTCCCCAAAGCCTCATACCTGTATATCTATTTACCGCTTTACAGTCTTCCACTCCTCCGAAAAAAATGAGCCTTCCACTTCACCAAGCAGAAGACTCATTCATATCAAATTTAAAAATGTACCCCATCACATTACCATACGGTAAGATACAGGGAAACAGGAATCATCAGAATTATTTTTTCTTCAGTTCATTTGTAAATGAATACGGGAAGTCCGCATCATTTACACCACGTTGCTTATTCGGACGGTCTGTCATTTCGCATTCCATACGGCCACCGTTCCGCAAGGTCTCGAAATCGATGTAATTCTTTGTACTTTCCTGACCGTTAATCTGAAGCTTGTTCAGGTAAATGTTGGTATCCGAGTTGGCCGGAGCTTCAATAACCATTGACTTACCATTCTCGAAATGCAGAGTGGCTTTCTTGAAGAGCGGAGCACCCAAAACATACTGATCGGATGCCGGACAAACCGGATAGAAGCCCATGGCAGAGAATACATACCAGGCAGAAGTCTGTCCGTTATCCTCATCACCACAATAACCGTCCGGAGTCGGAGTGTACATCCGGTTCATTACCTGACGGAGCCAGTACTGGGCCTTCCACGGCTGACCGGCATAATTGTACAGATAAATCATGTGTTGGATAGGCTGGTTGCCGTGTGCATAGTTACCCATGTTCATCACCGTCATTTCACGGATTTCGTGAATCACGAAACCATAATAGCTGTCATCAAACAAAGGCGGTACATTGAATACTGAGTCCATCATCTGTACGAAGGTCTCCTTACCTCCCATCAAGTCGATAAGTCCTTGCGGGTCGTGGAAGACAGACCAGGTATAGTGCCAGCTGTTACCTTCCGTAAAGGCATCGCCCCACTTCAGCGGAGAGAAAGGTTTCATGAACGTACCGTCCTCGTTCTTTCCGCGCATCAGCTTGGTCTCAGGGTCGAACAGGTTCTTGTAGTTCATGGCACGCTTCGCAAACAGATTGATTTCCTTCTTCGGACGGTCCAGTTTCTTGGCCAGCTGATACAGACACCAGTCATCGTATGCATATTCCAGGGTACGTGCCGCATTTTCGTTGATTTTCACATCGTAAGGTACATAACCCAACTTGTTGTAATATTCATAACCCAGACGACCGGAAGAACTAACCGTAGGATGAACACCGTTTACGGCAGCCATCAGACCTTCCCACATGGTCTTGGTGTCGTCTACACAGACTCCTTTCAGATAAGCATCGGCCAATACAGAAGCTGTATTGTTACCCACCATACATCCGCGATGACCGGGACTTGACCATTCCGGATAGAAACCGCTTTCACGGTAAGCATTCAGGAAGCTTTCCTGCATTTCCTTATTTACTGACGGATAGAACAGATTCAATAACGGGAACAGACAACGGAATGTGTCCCATACACCGGTACCGGTATAGTAATATCCCGGCAATACCTGACCATTGTTCGGACTGTAGTGAACCACCTGACCGTTCGCGTCGATTTCATAGAATTTATGAGGGAACAGCAAAGAACGGTACAGACAGGTATAAAATACACGGTACTGATCCAATGTTCCTCCCTCGACTTCGATACGGCTCAGCACATCGTTCCAGGTATCCTTACCTTTCTGTGCCAATGTTTCCAGATTGTCATTACCCAACTCTTTCAGATTCAGTTCTGCCTGTTCCAGACTGATGAATGAAGAAGCTACACGGGCATGTACCTTTTCACCCTTGGCTGTCTTGAAACCGATAACGGCACCGGTATGGTTGCCAGTCTGTTCCAATACCTTTTCGTGTAAGGTAGAATCAGAAAAAGTTGCCTGATAAGTGAACGGTTTATCAAACACTACCACGAAATAGTTCTTATAGTTGTCGGGCACACCACCGCTATTCTTGGTAGAATAACCTACAATTTTGTTTTCCTGAGGGATAACCGTGATGGAAGACCCCTTGTCGAACGCATCGATGACCACATAAGAATCTTCTGTTTCAGGGAAAGTGAAACAGAACATGGCCGCACGGTCTGTAGGAACCATTTCGGTCACTATATCATAATCGGCCAGATATACCTTATAATAATACGGATGTGCTTCCTCTCCTTTATGAGAGAACCAGCTGGCACGTTTGTTCTCATCAAATTCCGGTTTTCCTACTACCGGCATCAACGAGAACTGCCCGAAATCGTTAATCCACGGACTCGGCTGGTGAGTCTGCTTCAAACCTCTGATCTTGGTCGCTGAATATGTGTATGTCCATCCGTCCCCGTTGGCACCTGTCTGAGGTGTCCAGAAGTTCATTCCCCACGGCAAGGCGATCGCCGGGTAGGTGTTGCCTGTCGAAAGTTCGTAAGTGGACGCCGTGCCCATCAGCGGGTTCACATAGTCCACAGGATCCTCCATCCTCATTTTCTCCGGAGATCCGCACGCCGCGGCTATCAAGGCCA
>URWP01000280.1 GCA_900551645.1 uncultured Bacteroides sp. | reverse complement strand
CAAACCAAGGGCAGCCATCGTATGATCCTTGATAATCAATTTACCAGCAAGAAATCTTGCCATTTTCTTCGACACAGTTTGTGCAGGTATAATCAGCATTGTGGTGGAATGAAAACTAAAGCAGGAACAGAAAATATGAAAAAAATATGTTTTATTTCAATAGTAGCTTTTATTATGCTGCTTTGCATGGCATCTTCGCCTCAGCATAGTCTTCAGTCCCGATTGTTTGGGACTTGGGCAGCAAGTGATGATAAGGTTGCTGTATTCCAAATCGACAAGGATAGTTTGTATTATATTGATGAAGATCCTATTGTGGCGATATCTTATAAGTTTGCAGGTGATAGTATGTCCCTAGACTATTGGGGGAACACTATCGTACAACACATCTCATTTCGCAAGGATACGCTCGTTATGCAAAACAAGTTGGGCGAGGTTAGTCGTTTTGTACCTGTTAAATAATTCGATCTGTACGGTTGAAACTGCCTGAAAGGGCAATTTCAACCATACATAAACGGTATCTCAACTGTTCTGGACCGAACGTTAACGCATGGCAGATACCAGTTGCTCCCTTAACCCGCCGGATTTCAATCCGGCGTTCTTCTGCTAGGTTATCTTTCCTTCCTTATTTACAACAAAATAGGTAGAAATGCCAGAGAACTTATGAATTTCGGCAAGAGCAGCAGCCTGTTCTTTGGTCAAGCGCACATGCACGCCACTTATTGTCTTCATCATCTCGCCCCATTTATCTACAGATGATGAGATTGAGAGTGTTAAAAATCAGAATTTATATGGTAGTTTCACACATTTGGCGTATATTTGCAGAGATAAACAATTTAATGGGTTCAAGATGAATACGAAGATACTTTTACTCGTGATGTACTTGCTTGCTTGGGGATGCTATTCCCAAGCTCATGGTTCTATGACCCGCATCAGTTATGAAAGCCGGGAGGGAATGCTGGCGGAGGCATCTTGCGATACTTCCAGAATGATTCCTGATGTGATGTTGAAAGACGTGATCGTGAGAGGGCAGTTGGTTCAAATGAAAACAGACAGAATCATTTACCATGTCGATGCAGACAGCAGTGCCATGAAGGAAAACCTGATTGAGACTTTGAGAAAGATGCCGGGGCTTATCGTCAGCAGGAAAGGTGAAATTTCGGCGGACGATAATAGGAAGATAGTATATAAGCTAAATGGTCTGCGAGATCCGCTGGTCAATAATCCTATAGAGCTGCTTAGTGCGTTGAATTCAAAATACGTAAAGAAGGTGGAGCTTGTAACACATCCCGACTTACAGTATGGAAATGATGCCGTGGTCTTGAATATTACAACCAAAGGCAGACTGGAAGGTTATATGCTCACCATGTATGGAAAGGGAACCGACAGCAGTTTGTTTGGCTCCATTTGGGGAACATCTAAGATAAAACGTATCCGTTTTTCCGGTTGCTATTCCTTTAACGACATGTTTGGGCATTCCTCAACGTCTCGTTCGGAAGAGTTGCGTCACGAAGTTCTCGTTGACCACATGAGTATAACTGAAGGCAAAATAGGTGGAACCAGTTCCAAGGATCATAATATGGAGCTGTCTGCGAGCTATGATATAGATGATCATAGTTTGTTGTCAGCCTATGCCCGGATTTTTTTGCGTAACAATATGCATTGGTCTTCCCGTTATGATGTTCAGGTAACCCAGGCAGATAATTCTCCCAGCTATTCTTATGTAAAGCAGCTGAATCATAGGCTCAAGTCGCCAGAGTACCAGGCCTCGCTGAACTATGAACGGGTATTCGGACCAGGAGGTGAAGGAGGAAAGTTTTTTGTGGGATACAATTATTATGGCCGTCCTTATATGGAAAAGAAAGAAATTTGCTATCAGGACCTTGATTCTGTAGCAGGATGTGCCAACTCTATTTCTGGCTTGATGGATTGTCTTCTCATGACCAGTAGTGGAGAAGACTGGCATACATGCGAGTTGGAGTACAATAGGCGTGTAGGAAAGCATCATTTGTTTGTCTTCGGTCTCAAGGGCTTGCTTCGCTTGGATCATGACGATAATGAGGAAAAATACTCCCCGATAGGACTTGGATATTATCGGGATAATACGGGAGTAAGTCTTTGCAAGCGCACTCAGAATTTTCTGCAGTCCAGTTTGGGCTATACATATAATGGTCGTAAATGGCGGATTTCAGCTGGTCTTCAGTACGAAAATGACTGGGAGAAGTTGGCCAGGGCAGACAAAGGTTATACCTACAAGGTGAGTTTTTGTGATTTTCTTCCCAGCATGGGTATTTCCTATATCCTGTCGGATAGGGGAACCTTATCCTTAGGGTATGCTATGTCTGTATCTCGTCCCAATATTTTTGCTTTAGATCCCTATGTTGACAGTAGCACCGTCAATGAGTTGAGCTATGGAAATCCAGGCTTGAAGCCGCAGAGGAATCAGGACATATCTTTAACCACTGCTTTCAGGATGGGAAGTGGTGATGCCTGGTATTTGAGCATGTCGTTGGCGCATCAATATTCCGACCGGCTTCTCCTGGGCTATAGCTATCTTGCTGGTAGCGTATTGCACACTACGAAGGATAATATAGGTCATAAGAACAATACCAATCTCGAACTGTCATTGCGTAAGCGTTTTGGCGGATTCTTTTTCCGCACAGTCACATCTTTGGCCTATGTCCAGTACTCCGCTCAAAGAATAGGGCAATGGCACAAGGGATGGTTTGGCAGATTGCGTTGTATGGCAGAATATGAGCTTCCCAAGGATTACTATCTTGAACTGGAGGGAAACTACCACACCAAGTATGTTATGCTCCAGGGTTATGGTTCTGAGGGATATGAATATGGTTTGAGCCTTACGAAGAAAGTACTTGGCAATCGTCTTACGCTGATGGCTTCTGCCTATAGCTTTCTTCCCATTCATTACAGATGGACAAGTTTCACGGAATCAAACGGTTACCAGTACAAAGGTATGGGTCGTAACTACCAGGCATCATTTGTGATTTCAGCAAGATATAATCTTGGTCATTTGAAGAGTCGTGTCAAGCAAACTCAAAAGCAAATAGTCAATGATGACGTAAAGACGGATTATACAAGGTAGCATATGATATTTTGCAGCATATCTTCTTTAATTTTGATCTTCTGCAAAGCTACACTTTTTTACACATACGACCAAATAAACATTGAGCATAAAGCGAGATTTTAAGATATTTTAAAACAAAAAGAACTATGATTCTTGATACTGCCATCAGTAGTATATCCGAAGAAACCGGTATTAACAGAGGTGGCATTGATGTAGAGATTACTGATGGTCTTCCCGTTGCCATCAAATGTACCTTGATACTTATTATCAGAATTACTGAACGCCACTAACTCACAGGCAATATCATATTTCTTCAATGAAATGCTACATCATCTGCGTAAGGACAATTATGCCAATGTACAGATGATTATTCAGAAAATTATATAAAAAACAGGGGCGTTTT
>URWP01000279.1 GCA_900551645.1 uncultured Bacteroides sp. | reverse complement strand
GTAGATCTGACCGAAGATTTACAAGACCCCGTAGACCTGCTTTTCGGTGTACAGCTGGGAGGCGGCACAGATATTGCCCGTGCTCTGACCTACTGTCAGGAAATCATCTCTCGTCCACTAGACACGGTACTGGTACTGGTAACCGACCTGTACGAAGGTGGAGTAGTCCGTGAGATGTACAAACGTTTCGTCGAACTGGTGAACAGCGGTGTTCAGCTCATCGTCCTGCCCGCCCTGAATGACGACGGAGCCCCTGCATATGACAAGACTCATGCCGCATTTCTGGCCGAACTGGGAGTACCTACCTTCGCCTGCACACCCGACAAGTTTCCGGACCTCATGGCTGCCGCACTCAGCAAACAGGACATCGGGATGTGGGTTTCACAAAATATCAGCCAGTAAAAAATCAACTGTCATCTACCAGAAAATATGTAATAAATACTGTTTTCTGGTAGACTTTACGTTCAACGGAATCTTTATCCGCCTGTATAAAGCCACTGATTACTTCTTACCTCCAACCTACTTCAAACATTCATCCCATTTTTCTCTGAGAAATCTCCTCCCGCAACAATTCTAAACAGACACATACCCGTTCTACACAAACCCGACAGAACTATTTCAAGTAAATCATACAAGATATCAATTTCCTATTTTTCGCATAAAAAGTTTCATTTTTCCTTTACAGACAATTCGAAAAATAAAAGAGAAAAATAAAACACTTACCCATCAGCTCTAATTCCTATTTTTGCGACAATGATTGTCCCAAAAATGATTTTACAATGAAAAGTCTGAATACAGAAACATTATCTCCAACGGAAACAATGTTCTTGGAAAATGATATTGCTTTAACAGATACTCTAAACAGGAATGAAAATGAGACTATAAAATCAAAAAACGGATTTATTGTAGGATTCTGCCTAAAAGGTAAAAGGACATTCAGACTAAACAACAAATTATATCATATCATGCCTAATAGCATGATAATCTGCCCATCCAAGGTTATTGTTGATTCAGATTTAATTAACACTGACCTCGAGTGGAGATTTTTTATCATTTCCTCGAAAGTAAATGATATGTTGTCGGCTCTCAATGCATCTGAAAGTTGGGATGTAAAACAAATTGTTGAACAAAATCCTGTATGGCAGCTCACCGAACAATGTATGAGAACATTTCTTTTATATTATGAATTGATCAAAATACACCTGACAGAACTAAATACATATCATCATAAAAAGGAAAGATTACGAGCTCTACTTCAGGCATTCATTTATGACTTTCATCAGACGCTACTTCTTCTGATACCCAATATTCGGTATGAGCCCAAACAAGAACATCATCTATTTCCTGAGTTTCTCAGGATCTTGAGCAATACATACCCTTGTAAGAGAAAGATTTATTATTACGCCAATCTTCTCAATACAACACCCAAATACCTCACATATATATGCAAACGACAATGCGGAAAAACAGCTTCAGATATTATCAACCAACATATGATAAAAGACATAGTTACCCTGCTGCATGACACCAGAAAAAGTATCAAGGAGATTTCGAATGAACTGGATTTTCCAAATCTATCTTTCTTCGGTACCTATGTCAAACATCATCTAAAAATGTCTCCCACAGCATATAGAAACAAGTTGCTTCAAGAAGCTGAACAGATAACAGAAAAAAATGATGTCGTCATTTTCTAATATGAATCAGATATAGTGGAATCAATATTCCGTATGAATAGAATTAGCATAAAAAAAATTTCAACAAGAAAAGAATTGAAGGATTTCGTACAACTTACCCGTAAATTGTACGCCGGAAATCCTTATTATGTCCCTGATCTGGAATCAGACATCTACAATACATTCGACCCGACAAAAAATACCGGACTGGAATTTACAGACATTCAACCATTCATAGCGTATGATGAACAAGGTAATGCCGTAGGACGTATCGCAGGTATCATCAACCATCGGGCAAACCAAAAATGGTACACACGGAACGTACGTTTCGGATTCATTGAGTTCATTGACGATCTGGAAGTGTCTGCCGCACTGCTTTCCGCCGTAGAAAGATGGGGAAAGGAACATGGTATGAAACAGATACAAGGGCCGATGGGTATCTTTGATTTCGACAAGGAAGGTATGTTGATAGAAGATTTCGACCAACTAGGTTCCATGATTACCATTTACAATCCTCCTTATTATCCCCGTCATCTGGAAACCCTAGGCTATGAAAAGGAAGTAGACTGGATTCAAGTCTGTATCGAGGTTCCGAAAGAGATTCCTGCAAAATATGTCCGTGTAGCCAATCTGTCGAAGGAGCTGTTCGGACTGAATGTCAAAAAACTCACTCATGATGATATCTACAAAAGAGGTTACGGCAGAAAAGTCTTTGAACTACTGAATAAAGCGTATGCTCCCCTTTTCGGCTATACAGAATTATCTGACAAACAGATAGACGAATATGTGAACCGATATTTGCCACTGATAGACAAGGAACTCATCCCTGTGATAGAAAACGAACAGAGCGAAATTATCGGTGTAGCCATCACTATGGGTAGCCTTTCACATGCTTTACAGAAGGCTAAAGGAAGACTGCTACCTTTCGGATGGTATCACCTGGTGCGTTCATTGAAATGGAAACGGGAAGATAAGGTGGAAATGCTGCTTATCGCAGTCCGTCCCGACTACCAGGGCCTGGGCGTGAATGCTTTGTTCTTCAACGATTTGATTCCTGTCTACAACCGATACCATTTCCGATACGCCGAAACGGGACCACAACTGGAAAACAACGTAAAAGAACTCTCACAGTGGAAACCGTTGAACCCGACCTATACCAAACGGAGAAGATGCTATAAAAAAGAATTATAAATCAAACAAATATGGAAAGTAAAGTTGTAATTACAGGCATGGGAATATGGTCGTGCCTGGGAAATACGCTCGACGATGTACGCGACGCACTGTATACCGGAAAGAGTGGTATCATATTCAGCCAGGAACGTAAGGATGCCGGTTTTCGTTCCGCTTTGTGCGCTTCTATAGAACGCCCCAATCTAAAACCGTTCGTTTCACGCAATTTACGTCAATTTATGCCGGAAGAAGCTCAATATGCCTATATGGCCACAAGAGCAGCCTTGCAACATGCCCGGCTGGATCAAGACTACATTGATACTCATGAGGTAGGAATCATTTATGGAAACGATTCCGTAGCCGAAGCCACAATGCATTCACTGGATAATTTCCGCGAATACAAAGACACGGCAGCATGCGGAAGCGGAGCCATCTTCCAGTCAATGAATTCCACGGTAACCATGAACTTGGCCTGCCTGTTCCGTCTGAAAGGTATAAATCTGACATCTTCGGCAGCGTGTGCATCCGGCTCACAGGCTGTAGGACTGGCTTATCTGTTAATCCGCAACGGGTTACAGGATTGCATCGTATGTGGAGGAGCACAAGAAGCCAACCTCTACGGAGTTGCTGCATTCGATGGTATCCA
>URWP01000278.1 GCA_900551645.1 uncultured Bacteroides sp. | reverse complement strand
ACCACCTGCTCCACGTGCCACGGTCCTTTGGTAATGCGGTTCTTCAGGTTTCCTTTATCATCATACAGATACAGGTGTGCCCAACCGTCACGCTCACTCCACTGGATAAATTCCTTGCCTCCGTTGAATACCTGAATCGGACGAGTTTCCTGGTAGGTATTCATCCGTTCCCTGACAACCGGCACAATAGAATCTTGACCGACGGTATAAGTACATACATCGATGCGGTGCAGGTCACGGCTGCTACGGATGACAAAGAAACGGTTGTTGTCTCCCTGCCAGACTGCAGGCACCAGCTCCTGGTCACGCTGTTTCTGTTCCCAAGGACGATAAGACAAATCCAATGTCTGGTTCTTCCAGGCAGCCGTACGGATTTCTTTCCGTGTATTGGAAGTCATGTCAAACAAGTAAAGATGGTCTTCCGGAGCCTCCATCTCACCCGGCATCTGATACTTGTAGGTTTCCAAGGTAGGACGCGGTTCGGCGATGGAATTGATGACCCAAAGCGGTTTGACGGCCCTGTTATCCGAAACGATAGTCACAAAATATTTCGAGTCGGGCGACCAGCATCCCCACACGCCCCGGCGTTTACCGTTGCACAAGGTATCGGTATTCAGAATACTGTAAGGAATTCCATAACCAAAATCGGGAGTACCGTCAGTAGTCAGCTGAGTCTCGACAATGGTACTGTCTTTCTCATCTTTCTGCGCTTTCCGGTATTCTTCGATGCTCATGCGATACAAATTACAGTCCTTGGCATAGACTACACTTTTTCCGTCCGGCGACACTGAAGCCCAGTCCAAACGTTTCGGTTCCTCTTCGGCATCCTTCAGGTGCGTCAGTTTGCGAGTCTGGAAATCGTAAGAGAAATAGAACACTTCCTTTTTCTTCTCGTCCTTCTTTTTATCATCGTCTTTCTTCGGTTTGGAATCGCGGCTGGAAGTCACTTCGAAGGTAAAAGTACGCCCATCCTCCTTTGCTTTCAGATTGAAGATAGGCAACTGACGGGCCTCAAACGGGTCCTGTACGATTTCGGTCAGCTGGGCTGCAAGTTCATCACGGTCGAACAGCAACGTCTTGCTACGGGAAGCCGGGTCTACCACATACCAGAATTTCCCTTCACTCGTCTTGTATTCAAACCAGAAACGGGTGCCCTGCTGAAACCAGTGCGGGTCTACGGTGGTAGAAAACAGCATGTTCTTCAGCTTGGCTCCTGTAAACTTCTCGGCCTGCAGGTACTCAGGTAGTCTCTCCTGCGCCTGCCCCGGTGTGGCCTGTAAACAGATTGCGCCTAACAGAAAGGCGGCTAACAACATTTTTCTCATGATGTGTGCTACTTTAATAATTTTTTGTTACAAAGATAGCAAACTTCCGAGAAAAGCTGTCGGCCGCCCTTCAGAAAGTATCTAAGGAAATAAAATCCGCTAGAACAGGAACCTCAAGACATCGTTGAAATTCGCCCAAATAAGCAAGGCAAAGAGCAGGAACATACCCACCATCTGTGCATACTCCAGAAACTTGTCGCTTGGTTTGCGCCGGGCAATGATTTCATACAACAGAAACAATACATGTCCACCGTCCAATGCCGGAATCGGCAGGATGTTCATGAATGCCAGAATGATGGACAGAAAAGCCGTCATCGACCAGAACCGTGGCCAGTCCCATACTTTCGGGAAAATGCTTCCGATGGTTCCGAAACCTCCCACACTCTTGGCACCTTCTTTCGTGAAGACATATTTCATGTCGTTCACATACCCTTTCAAGGTATTGACACCGAGGGTCACACCGGCCGGAAAAGAAGAGAAGAAATTATAGGTCAATACGGTAGGCTTGTAATCCAAATGCATTTCAGCACCGACCTTAAAATCGGTATTGGTCTGCACCTGCACCGTATCGCGTACACCACTACGGGCATAAACCAGACTGAAAGTAGCATTCGGTTGCTGCTCCAGTTCAGCCTTCGCTTTCAGGGTAGCCAACTCATTGACGAAATCATTCCAGGAGTTCACAGCCGCTCCGTTGACCGCCAGCAGTGTATCGCCAGCCATTATACCGGCTTTGGCAAATCCGCCGTCAGCCCATACCGAGTCTACGACATTCGGATACAGGATATCTACAAACGGAGGGTCCTCTTTCGCAATATCCAACAAGCTGAGTTCCGGCATCAGAATCTTTTCCTCCTGTCCGTTCCGGACAACCGTCACTTCCCGCGCTTCTACCAGACTGCGGAGCATATCTACGTTGAAACGTTCCAACGGCTCACCGTCAGCAGCCTTCAGAATATCCCCATCGCGGAAACCAATCTGCTTGGCCGTTTCATTGAACTTCATACCGTAAGTCATGTCCTTCAGGGCAATGTACGAATCTCCCCAGGTATAAAGAATCATGGAATAGATAAAAAGAGCCAACAGGAAATTCATCAGCACTCCACCAATCATAACTAACAGACGCTGCCACGCTGGCTTGGAACGGAACTCCCACGGCTGAGCGGGTTGTTTCATCTGCTCGGTATCCATCGACTCATCGATCATCCCCGAAATCTTGCAATAGCCACCTAACGGCAACCACCCTATTCCATATTCTGTATCGCTGTTTTTCGGTTTGTACTTGAACAGCGAGAACCAAGGGTCAAAAAAGATATAGAACTTCTCTACACGTATCTTGAAAAGGCGCGCAAAGAAAAAGTGTCCTCCTTCATGAATGATGACCAGCAACGAAAGACTGAGAATCAGTTGAAGGGCACGAATCAAAAATGTTTCCATTTACAATCTACTTCTGTGTTAATAATTAGTTTTTCATTCTGTTAATAAGTTCCATTAATCACCATTTCAGCGGCAACACGCCGGGTCAAGGCATCCGTCTCCACGTAATCTTCATACGTAGGAGTCTGGATAAAAGCTACCTTTTCCATGGCTTTTTCGATGACATTGCTCATACCCAGGAACGAAATCTGGTCTTTCAGAAAAGACGCTACGACCACTTCATTGGCCGCATTGACGATGCAAGGCATGTTTCCTCCCCGATGCAAGGCTTCGTACGCCAACGCTAGGTTACGGAAGCGTTTGGTATCGGGAGCTTCGAATGTCAAGGTATTGCATTTCATGAAATCCAGACGTTCGCCGGAAAGCGATTCACGTTTCGGATAAGAGAACGCATACTGAATAGGCAGACGCATATCGGGTACTCCCAGCTGAGCCTTGACCGCACCGTCTACATATTCTACCATAGAATGAACCACCGACTGCGGATGTACCACCACCTCAATCTGTTCCGGACGGACTCCAAAGAGCCATTTGGCTTCAATCACCTCGAATCCCTTATTCATCATCGAAGCCGAATCGATGGTAATCTTGGCTCCCATACTCCAGTTGGGATGCTTCAATGCCTGTTCCTTGGTAACCGTCTGCAGCTGCTCCATCGAAAAGGTACGGAATGGACCTCCCGAAGCAGTCAGAATAATCTTATGTATCGGATTATCCAGTTCCAGACATTGGAAAATG
>URWP01000277.1 GCA_900551645.1 uncultured Bacteroides sp. | reverse complement strand
AATGGCCGGCGTAGTTTCCGGAAGTTGGCGGCATCTACCGGCTCCCAGTCATCCATGTCTATGATTTTGCCAGAGTGGACTAGCCCGCCTACAGAAAAGGTAGAGCGTTTGCCCAGCCTGTATGAAACGGCTCCGTTCCATTGGTGGGGAATATCGAATACGGAAGGCAGGTTTCCCCGGTCGCTGAACTCATCGAAGCGTTCCAGGCTCCGGGCGTAAGTATACGACATTTGGAACGTCCAGTTTCTCCACCGTTGCTGGAGATAGAATTTGACCCCGTAGCTGTTCCCGTTTCCTACCATGATGTATTGTTGCCATCCGTTATCGGAATAGAAGATGTCGGGGTGTAATGCAATCAGATTCTTCCGAGTCTTATAATAAGCCGACAATTCCAGTTGTCCGTTTCTCAGATAATGTTTCCATCCGGCTTCATAGTGGTCCGATGAACGGGGCTTGTAGCCATTGATACTGGGCATCCTGAAATCAGTGGGCAGAGCTATGCTGCCGAGCCGGAGATAATGGTAGAATTGCTCCATTCTGGAAAAACTCAGATAGAGCAAATCTGATTCTGCAGGGGAGTACCGTACCGAAAGCCTGGGTTGTATGCTATAATACGATTTTGATTTTCTAGGCAGGTAACCGACAAAGTTTATTCCGATTTGTGCCGTCAGGTCACGGCCCAGCCGTAGGTGGTTATCATAAAACAAGGCAAACTGATTGACCGGTTCGTGGCGGACAGACAATTGGTCGTCTCCATCGGTCAACTCATAATAATCGTATGTGTATTTTCCTCCCCATCGGGCACTATAGAGTGCATCTGCACTGTAGCTGAACTCTGCTGATACATTGGTGGAACTGATTCCGCTTTCTATATAGCGGTCTTCATCGTAGCCCAAAGCGCCGGCATGTACCCGGTTGGTGTGTGAGGTATGGAACGCGGCAGCTGTGTAGCTTACTTTCCCTTTGAAGCCGGAATATCGTAGCTGATAGCTTTCGTTTCTCCAATGGAGGAGAGAGAGACGGTTTCCGTATTCATCCGGCATATGATATTCGTCCCATGCTCCATAGGCAAAAGCTTCCAGGCTTTGTGAAGGAGTGATGGCATAGGTCAGTTTGGCGTTGTAATCGAATGAAGAATGGTTCATACGGTGCTCTTCAGAAAGAAGTTCGTCGAACAGGTCGAGCCAGCTTCTACGGACAGCTACCAGATAAGATAGTTTTTGTTTGATAATCGGCCCCTCCAAAACAACCGATGCCGCCGGCATATCCAGGCTGACGGTCCGTGTATGTTTCTGCTTGTTTCCCTCTTTAAGCCTTATTTCTGTAATGGATGACAACCTGCCTTCAAACCGGGCAGGAAAATATCCTTTGTGAAGAATGATGCTTTTTACCGCGTCGCCATTAAAGACAGGAAAAAGATTGTTCAAATGTCCGGGATGATAGATGGGAACCCCATCCAGCAACAGGAGGTTTTCATCGTTGCCCCCACCGTTTACCTGGAAATTATCGCCTGATGGTGTTCCGGTGACTCCCGGTAGAATCCAGATTTGCGAGAACAGGTCATTCCCGCTGAAAGACAGGAGGGTGGCCGGAGTCAGTTCATCCAGTTCATCTCCTTGTTTATGGGATTTGACCGTAACTTCATCCAATTCAAAAAGTAGCGGATTGAGTTTAGGAAATAACCGGCAGTCCCGACCGATATAGATTGATTGCTCATAAGGCTGATAGCCCATGTAGCTGATACTCATTTTATAGTGTCCTTCAGGGATAAGAAAGCGGAAGGTTCCGTTTTCATCGGAGAGCGTATATCGTTTTCCGTCGGAACTGTTTTCTAATAGGATTGCGGCTCCGTATAACCGTTCGTCACTTCCGGTTTCGGATACTGTACCACTGAGGCAGAAAGTCTCAGGACGGACTATCTGTATCAGTAACTTGTCTGTGGCTGGTGAAATTGTCCGGATGCGGTAACCTTTCAGTATTTCCTCTAGAAGTTCTTCTACTGTCATGTCCCGGGTTTGTTCTATCCGTCGGATTTTATTCAGGTTTATCTGAGAGGGGTTATAGGAAAGTGTGATCCGTTTTTCTCTTTCAATCCATCGGAACCATTGAAGCACTGTAGCCGAAGAGGCATTCACATGAATGCGCTCCTCAGCTATCGTACTCTGTTGAGGCTGGATTTGCCCATATCCTCCCGATACCAGTATACAGAGTATCAAGAATATGCTTGTCCGTTTATTCATAATCCAGCCTGTAGTGTTTTCCTTTTTCTACAGTGTCGCATTTGCATCCGCAGATAAATGTCAGTTCTTTTAGAATGTTATTGATATTGTCTGGTTTCAGACGGGTCGTAATGGCATCTTGTTCAAATCCTTTGTCCAGTTCGATACGGATACCGGTATGCTTTTCGATTTCCTGTACAGCCTCCGACAGGGGAGTATGTGTAAAGGTCAGTACCGTAGCATTTTCACCGAAAAGTTCTTCAGCATTATCTATGCGGCCGGTCTTCATGGAACCGTTGGCTACTTCTACCTGTTCGTTGGCGGTCAATGTCGTTTCCTGTCGCTCTGTTGTCACACGCACAATCCCGTTTTTAACAAAGACTCCAGCTTTGGCCTGCTCTTGCGCATCGACCAGAAAAGAGGTACCGAGTACTTCTATTGAAAGGGCAGAGACGGTTATTCTGAATGGTTTCCGGTCTTTCTTTACATGGAAGAAGGCTTTTCCTTCCATTGTTACTTCGCGGGTATTTCCTGATTTGTAGGTAAGTCGGGTATTGGGGTAAAGGGTTACCTCGGTACTGTCAGGGAGCAGGAGATGATTGATACCGTTCGTAGCATTGGCATAATGTTTCAAAGCTTCCTTCGTGTCAGTCTTCACGTTATACAGGATTCCGATGATTGCAATAAGTGCTACAGAAGCGGCGAAAGCCAATTTGGAATAATTCCTTTTCCACTTGATGGATAGAACTTTCCGTGGCTTTTCTTCAAGTTTTCCTTCAATCTTGTTCCAGGCCTTTTCTGCGTTGAAATTGGGTAAAGAATCTGTTTCTAAAGGTGTATCCATCCATTCTTTCAGTTGCTGATATTCATCTGCGTTCGAACGTATCCATGCTTCCAGTGCTTCCTGTTCATTTGTCGACAGGGGCTCATGGGAAAAATGTTTTGCCAGCAGTCCGTTTATTTCTTCATTGTCTTTCATTGGTGTATATAGTTTTGGATGGTTGATATGAATAGAAAGAGATAAGTTATCAGCATCGGAGGGCAGGAAGCAGCGTATGCACGTAGCAGCCTGATGGCTTTGCTCATCTGGTTTTCGACTGTTTTTTCTGAAACAGCCAACTGCTCGGCGATCTCTCTGTATTTCATGCCTTTCAGTTTAGCCAGAAGAAAGATATCCCGGCATTTGGGCGGTAATGTAGCAAGGGCTGCCTGGAGTCGCTTTTCTTTAAAGGATTCGTCTTCAGTCTCTTCGGTAAACTTCCAATTTTAGGGTGCCCCCTTTT
>URWP01000276.1 GCA_900551645.1 uncultured Bacteroides sp. | reverse complement strand
GGTCGGTAGGGCGATGTTGCCCTGTCCGTCCATCGTGATGATACTTCGTTTCATGGTTTTGTCTCGTTATGTGGTTACACTTCCGAATGATGCGTTTAGTTTGTTTCCGAACATCGTAAGGTCGTTATCAAGTTTCTGCGTGGTAATCTTTGCGTAGATTTGCGTGGTGACAATATTCGTATGCCCCAAAACACGGCTTACGCTTTCAATGGGCATCCCCTTGCTAAGAGCCAGAGTTCCAAATGTATGCCTCGCACAATGGTAGGAAATTTGCTTCTCTATTCCACATTCGGCTATCACTCTTTTAAGCTGTTTGCACATCGTCCAATAGTTGATTTTACCGAATACCAATTTGTCTTCCGACAGATGTTTGTACCGCTCGATTATCTGCAATGGAATGTCAAGCAGTTTCACTTGGAACGGAACATTGGTCTTGTGCCGTTTAGCGATTATCCATTTCTCACCGTTCACTTCCACAATTTCATCCGTTGTAAGCTCTTTCATATCCACGAAAGACAATGCAGTGAAGCAGGCGAAGATAAACAGGTCACGCACCAATGCGAGAGTCTGATTGTCAAATTCATGTGCCATGATTCTTTTGATTTCATCCTCCGTCAGATACTCACGTTCCTTTACATTCGGACTGATGTGGAACTGTGCAAACGGATTTCTCGGTATCAGTCCGTTGTAATGCGCCCTCATAACCACGCCTTTCAGCCACATACAATTCAGCCAGATGGTAGCGTTCTTCAATCCACGTTCTGCCGTGAGGTAGGCAGCAAACTCCTTGATGAAGTCGGGGGTAAGTTCCAACATCGACATATCGTTGCGCTTGTAGAATGACTTGATAAAGGCTGCGACATAGTTCCTTGCCCTTACCATCACCTTGTATGTGCCGATGCTGCGGTCTTTTCCGACACGTTTCATAAAATTGGCGCAATCCTTGTCAAACGCCTTTATCAGTGTTTCATATTCGCTGCCGATGCCTTGATAGGCGTTGCGCACCATTTCAGCCGTAACGTATGCCTCACGGTCTGAAATTCGTTGGTAGTGCTTGATAATTTGCGCCTTGATGTTGTCCAAAGCGTGGTTGATGTCCCGTGCCTCTGTGCTCTTGCCTTTGGCTCGGTTTCCCTTCGCATCCCAAAGCGTTTTCGGGATGGTCTGCTTGCAACTGAACTGCGCCACAGAGCCGTTGATTGTCACTCGTCCCATGATGGGGACAATACCATTTCTCTCCTTGCTGCCGTTCACGTAGAACAGCACTTTGAATGTACTTCTTGCCATACTCGTTTTTTGTTTGCAAAGTTAAATATCAACGAGTTAAACCTTGATACGCAAAACGGTGACAAACGGTGCAATAGCGTCATACATGTGTTAAATCTTACATCTTCTTGGGTAATGATTTGCAAACCGTTCTCCTGCCATCTTCTGCTTTTCCTTGCATTTTTTGCTTTTTCGGTTTGTCCTTATTTGACACCGTAACGACTTTGATGTTAAGTCATTTAGCGCCATTTCTCCCATTTTTCGAGGTTATTCCAGCATTTTTCCATAATTTTGCATCGCAAATGATACAGGTAACAAGATGAATGAGATAGACCGTTTCTTCCGTCCGATAAATTCAGTGATGGAAATTCCGGACAGCGATTATGCAAAGACCGGAGTTTGTATTGCCATGGCCAATGCCTTGGCCCGCAATACGAACCACAGTCTGTACATCATAGACTACAACCGTAAGAATTTTCTCTATGTATCCTCCAACCCGCTGTTTCTCTGTGGTCGTTCGCCGGAGGAAGTACAACAGAAAGGTTATGCCTTTTATTTTGAGGTCGTTCCACCGGAAGAAATAAAGATGCTGATGGAAATCAACGAAGCCGGTTTCCGGTTTTATTATGACCAGCCGATAGAAAAGAGGCTGGAATTCTCCATAGAATATGACTTCCACATCTGCACATCCGATAATCATACGCACCTCATCCACCACAAACTGACCCCCGTCCTCCTTAGTGAGGAAGGTGATATCTGGCTGGCTCTTTGCACTGTTTCGTTATCTCCAGAAAAGGAACCTGGCAAGGTACGCATTTCAGACCATACCTGTACCGACCGGTATCTCTATTCATTCGAAGGCAGACGCTGGCGGAAGCAGCCTGAGATTATCCTGTCCGACCGTGAGAAGGATATCCTACAACTTTCAGTCAAAGGGTTATCCAATGCGGAAATCGGCGAAAACCTGTGTATTGACGCAAACACTGTCAAATTCCATAAGAAGAAGATTTTCGAGAAACTACACGCAGAAAACATCACTGAGGCCGTGGGCATCGCAGCCAATCTGAGACTGATTTAGGAAGACGATATAGAACTTCGGCAGAGTGGCAAACGGAGGATGCGAAATGATGTATTCTTCCATCTTTTTCTTTCCCAGTTCGATGACGGTTTCATCGGTACATTTGTTCATTCTGTCCGTATCGATGAAGGCGATGTTCCAGAATCCCAGATACCCGGTCACGTACCTTTCGATGGTCGTTTCTATCGGTTCGTCTGCTTGTTTCATGGACTGAAGGGAGTTGAGGGCATCCTTTTCGATAATGCCCACAACTGCCCATGAGAGATTAATATATGAAGTTTGTGCTGTCATAATTCATTACATACGATTTTTCTGGCTGTCTCCGGCTCCGGTTCCCTTATATTTGCTCTTCGCTGTGTTGAACTTGTATCGTACTGTCATACTGAAACTGCGGCGTGATTCCGGCTGAAGTATTGTAATTCGGTTACCGCTATACATCAATATATCGGAGGATGAAGTATTGAAGAGGTCGTTAGCTTGCAATTGTACCGTCAGTTTTCCACCCAAAAATCCTTTATATAAGGAAATATTAACCGAACTGCCGGGTTCAATTATACGGTAGCTGCTGTCTTCTCCTCGTGTGGAAGTCTCCAAATCTATATTCAACTGAAAATCCTTAGGTAAACTGAATGTATTGTTCCATTGGAAAAATCCGATAGGATTATTAAGGTTTCTGGGACCGTCCGGTGTATCCATCACAAACCATTGCTGGCTGTACATGGCTGTGAACTGTGGCGACCATATACCGATCGTTGGCGATGCTGACAAGGTGGTATTCAGTTTGTCCACCTTAGGAACATTGGTATGTGTGAACAGCGAAATAGAAGGATCTGCATCCGAATAGGATTGGCTTACCTGTATCTGCATATCCTTGATGCGACTATAATTCATATTGAAATAGAGCCATTTCCAGGATGTATTAAGCGACAGCGTATTCTGTATCGAAGAACGCAGAAGCGGATTCCCGCTCTCGTATGTATATTTGTTGCCATAGATTACTGCACTTGACAGCTTATAGTAGCTTGGTCGTTCTATGTTGCCTGAATAACTTACCATCAGCTGGACTTTACCTATGGGATAAGATAAGGATACAGATGGAAAAACATTGTCGTATTTACGGCTTTGCTCGTCCATTCTTTTCCCGAACTCATAGTAATCGGAG
>URWP01000275.1 GCA_900551645.1 uncultured Bacteroides sp. | reverse complement strand
AATGACCTTTATGCAATATGTCAATTTCATTAATCATCGTCCGATTGGGCAGATAAAATATTCTCTAATCTAATTCAACCAACAGGTTATCATAATATTTGCTGTCAAGTGAAAGTTCAGCACCCCATGTCCAATCTGTTTTGGGATTAAGTTTCCTGTCCTTTATTATAACTTTCTCGCCATACATACAGGTATATGTCACTTGTTCTGTAGAAGCATTCGAAGAATATACATTTACATTTATTGTATTTGATGCGGTCTTTCCTGATGGCGAAGATATACAAAGCTGATTATCTATATATGCATAACGCATTTCGGATACGAAATCACCTTTTCTATCCACACGCATTACTCTATATGAAGACGTGGAATGATCAATGCCGCCTTTGCCTATTGTACTGGAACAAACGGTATATACATCTCCCTGTTTCTTTATATGGTTTATATGCCAGTGACCATAAATCCATGCCTTCAAATTATATTCATTAAGATTTATCGATTCAGATTTTCCACTATAGATAAACTTATCTCCTTCTGTGAGAATGTCATGATTGAATACATAAACAGGAGTTCCCGGTTTCACATGTTCAAGATCATTTTTCATCCATCTACAGACATCGTCTTTGGTATATCCCGGCCAATAATCTCCTCCCGCCATTGGTGTAACGATATAATGTACATTGTCTACATCGAAAGAATAATAAACCGGTCCATAAATATTTTCAAACAATTCCTCTCCATATTTTCCTTTTACCAGATCATGATTCCCGATGCAATAATAAACCGGAACATCCATGTTCCTTGTATTTACCAGTTTTATATGAGACTTCAAACCATTCTCATAACAGATATCACCGGTATGTACTATGAACGCAACCTTTTCATTTACAGAATACCGATGAAGATTTTCCGCCCAATTCTCATTACCTTGCACTTGGGAGATTTCAGTATCAGTTATTTGAATAAACCTATGACTCCCCTTGTTGTCTATACCAACAGTATATGGAACAATGCCAAAATCATAACTTACCGTAGAATCATCAATCTTACGATAATGATTGCATACGGCTTTATATCCCGAAGGTACCGTTATAAAAATGAATCTCTCCTTTTCGTGTCCCGGCAAAACAAACTTTCCATCAGATTCCGTTTCTACAACATTCAATCCATCCGAAACTTTAATACCCTTCAGAAGTTTTTCTCCGGAATCATAAATACCATTATCATTTTCGTCAACAAAAACCTTTCCGGAATATTGAGCATATCCCGATAAAGCAAACACAGAAATAATAAATATTGATATAATTTCTCTCATAATAAAAACATTGCATAAATTTTCCCTACAAATGCATCCTACACTGATGTAACATATTTTCCTTTTACATTCGGTCTTATTTTTTTAAAGAATCATCTATTCGATGACATACCAAGTATACCCGTTTGCCGGAATAGTCACTTCCACCTGCACCGAATAATCTCTTCCCAACCTATATTCCACACTGCTGCCTTCCTGTTCCCGGATTCGGGCAGTTTCCGTCAGACCGGTATAATAGAGTGGAAGGTCTATCTTACGTGTAATAGCCTCATCTGTCGGGTTAAAGAATAAGGCGAATCCTTTTTCTTTCCCCTGCGGATTGACATGCATAATACCATCCCAGTCCTGTGCATCAGGCTTACGGAGGTGGATAATATCACTGTTCAGGACATTCCGATACTTCTTATACCAGCGTATAATATCCGTCACAACTGCTTTTGTCTCAGGTGTATCATACAGACGGGGTCCCCGATAACAAGCCTGGATTCCTGCCCCGTAATTCTGTACCATCAGCATCTTGTATTCAAACAGGTGTTCGCTGAGCGGTTCCAATGTAGCTGCAGCCCCTCCCCCATGATATTCTACCAAAGGAACAAAACTCCAGAGTGAAGAAGGAATACGTTCCCATGTACAGTCATAGTTCAACTGACGGGTATGGATTAACTGACGGTCACGCGGCAATGACCAGTTTGTTTCCCGGTAACCGATACTGGTTTTCGTGGAACCGTTCAGGAAATAGAAGTCCGGCACATTCAGATAAATACCTTTCTCGCGCATCCAGTGATACAGTTCCGTAATCTTGTGGAACTGGTTCCATTGTGAATCCTGTAATCCTTTATGATGTGTATGCAAAGTGGAGGCACAGACATCGCCCGGATAAGAACCGTCGTGTTCAAAACAGGTCATGCCGGTCTTCTCAAAGAAAATTCTGATTTTACTGAAATATTCATATCCCCAGTCACTGCACAGACAAGGCGAACTGCCAAACCTCATACCTCCCCGCTTACTGGTCTTCGGATTGATGACATCCACTTCTTCACTGATCCAGCGGCTGGCCAGAAGCGAATAACAGCCCATCTCGATACCTTTGCTACGGGCATACTCTACCAGTCCCTTGAATTTGGCAATATTCGCTTCGGATATATCTTCGGCATTCGCACCGGAACCGAAACTGAGGATAATCATCTCATAACCGGTCTCGGCACATTGGTCGACTGCTCTTCTGACCGTCTCCGGGTCACTGGAAGTAAGGTGCATGAATATAGGATTTTCTGTCAGCCAAGGGGCCACAGCACGATAGAACCTTCGGGTGAACAACCCCTTACGTTCACGGTCATCGCTATCGAAAGGCATTTCATAAACGTTGAAAGTGCAGAAGGTCTCTCCGGCTTGCAGAAGCTGGTCCGGCCCCATCTCCGGAGAAACATCCAATATGCAGCGGGTTTCCATCGGATAATTCCGCTGCGAAGTGTATTCCGGGTCCATCACCCATTTCTCGGTAATGTCCGTTTCACGTTCCGTAAAGGTACCTTTACAGGCATAGTCACTTTCAATGTGGATATTAGGAAGACGAAACAGGTCCGGATTACCGTCACCCGGCGATTCCGGCTCGGCAAAAGCCAGGTATTCCAGCTTGAAAGCATCAATATTCAAGGGAACGGACGACTGATTCTCCACTTCCATCCGTTTCCGGATAACCGGAATCTCGTCATAGACAGCGAAACAGAGCTTCACCACCACATCCTTCAACTCCTTATCTCCCCGAAGCGTAAAGACCAGTTCCTTTCCTGTAGCCGATTTTTTGTTCAGTGCCCAGCGGTTACGTGCCCAAGGAAGTGTTTCCCCCACTGACCTGATTTCGAAATCCTCTACCAGAAACGATTCCGGTATTGTGGTCATCTTATCTATCCATTTTTCTTTCAGATAAGCTCTTTCGGGTTGTCCTGCCAAACCACCGATACTCCACTTCTTTCCGTCAATCTGTAAAAAACCCTCGCCACTGACTGCACGTATCATGCTTTCGCCCGTCATCCGGTTCGTCAGATGTGTGGTAGCCAAATTCGGAAAGATACGGAATGTCCTGGCCACCATACCATTGGCAATCACAATACTCTTCCCGTCCGGCGAACGGTAAATCCCCGCCTCCGACTTTTCCGGAGTCAACAGCCAGTCGAACGGAGTCCGGTCCGAAAGCC
>URWP01000274.1 GCA_900551645.1 uncultured Bacteroides sp. | reverse complement strand
TGCAAAGGCAGAGGCGCGAACATCTCAAGGGCATTTACAATTTCCTTAATTTTCATGATTCGCGAAAATAACTTGTGCAAAGATAAGCAAAAGTTAGGAAATAATCGAAAATTTACACTGATTTCCGTGTTTTTATCTTGAGTTTCCGCTTACCAGCAGCCGTGTACAAGAGGTTTGATTTCCTCTTCGTATACTTTCCGGACGATATTCATCTCTTCTTCTGTAAACGGCGGCAGGTCGGATGCCTGTGCGTTGGCTGTGATCTGTTCCGGTGAACTGGCTCCCGGAATTACGGTGCCGACTGCAGGGTACATCAGAATGTAACGGAGAGCTGTTTGTGCCAACTGGTCTGTGTGAAGCAGCTCTTTCAGCCGTGCAGCTGCATGAAGTCCTTTCTGATAATCTACTCCGGAAAATGTTTCTCCTTTGTCAAAATAAGCACCGTCGCGATTATAGGAGCGGTGGTCATGAGCACCGAATGAAGTGTTCTCCGTAAATTTCCCTGTCAGCAATCCGCTGGCAAGTGGGACTCTGGTTATAATTCCTACCTGTTTCTGCTGTGCCTGTTCGAACAGTTCTTCTGCGGGGCGAAGACGGAACATATTGAAGATAATTTCAATGGCTGATATATCCTGTTTTAAAGCTTCCAGTGCTTCAGAAATCCGTTCTACACTTACACCATAGTGAGCGATGAGGCCTTCCTGTTTCAGGCGGTTCAGTTCATCAAAGACTTCTTGTTTTTGGTAAACTTCGGATGGTGGGCAATGCAGCAGCACCAAATCCAGTTGTTCCTTTTGCAGGTTCTGAAGTGAATCATGGATGAACTGACGGATGTTTCGGGCATTATATCCGGAGGCGACATGCGGGTTCAGTTTTCTGCCGCATTTGGTCACAACGTAAATCTTTTCCTTTTTGTTTTTCAGGAATTCTCCGATTGTTTTTTCACTATTGCCATCCTGATAAATATCGGCGGTGTCAAACAGATTGATACCTTGTTCACAGGCTGCTTCCAGGGTTTTCCAAGCCTTGTCTGCATCGAATGCTTCTCCCCATTTTGATCCTAACTGCCAGGTTCCAAGCGAGATTTCGCTAACCTTGAACCCGGTTTTTCCTAATATTCTGTAATTCATGATCGGATAATTTTTATTCAATAATTAATTCTTCTGCAAAGTTACGGTAGGGATCTGTATCCGGCAATAACCGTAAAAAGAATCAGATACTGATAAATTTATGGGTATGTGTGTCTGTTTGAAGTTTCTGATTTCTGGTTAAATTTGCAAATAAAAAATCAATGTATCAGCGAAAACTGCCTTTAGATTTGTCGTGTGGGATTCGGATCACAATGGGGATTATCGGAGCCAAGTGGAAACCTTGTCTGATTGATGCTGTGAGGGAACGCCCCAAACGGCCTAGTGAGTTACACAGAGAGATACCGGAAGCAATTCCCCGGGTGCTGGACCAGCAGTTAAAAGAACTGGAAGAACATGGAATAGTGGAGAAGAAAGTATATGCCGAAATTCCGTTGCGCAGTGAATATAGTCTGACAGAACTGGGCCGCAGTCTCTTGCCATTGATTGATGCGCTGGATGACTGGGGAGAAGAACATCGGGCCTGGTACGAAGCTCGTCAGTGAGTTTCATGCCAGGCCGTTAAAACTATAGTTCGAGCAGCTCCAGATCATCCGGGACGAAGATGCTTCCTTTGAAGTGCTTGCCCGCTTCTTCGGTATATTTCATTTTACGCGTTTCCAGGGTTTGGTCTTCCGTGTGGTAAAGCAGCAGGTGTTTCACATTCAGCTGGGCGGCCAGTCTTCCGGCATCGAGAGCTGTGCTGTGATGTTTCTCATAAGGTTTGAAACGTTCCCGGTCTTCATAGAGACAGAAGGCTTCACATAATAACCAGTCCGCTCCTTCCACATAGTTTCGGTTGGTTTCATTGTAGGGTTCGTCTCCCAGACAGGTCAGAATCTGATGGTCTGGCAAAATAGCCCGGAAGCCGAATTGCTTTTCTTTAGTAGACAGGATGTCAAAGCATTGCAGCTTCATGCCGGCAGCTTCCAGTGCATCCCCGTCTTTTACTTCACAAAGCAGAATGCGCTCTCCCAGGCAAGCTACGATTTTTCCGGGTAAAGTCATCCGGCATATCCAGTCAATGACCTGTATGGCTTTATCATGGGCATATACCCGAAAGATACCTTCGTATTTACCCTGCTGCATGTGTTGGGCAATCGTGCGGATTATCCAGATGACTCCAAGTATATGGTCGGTATGTGCGTGAGTAACAAACAGGTTGTGAATGTCAGAAATGGCAATCCCTGCTTTTTCCAGCTGAATCAGGATGCCGTTGCCTCCTCCGGCATCAACCAGCAGTGTTCCCTGAGAAGTGCGTAGTGCAAAACATGTGTTATAACAACGGGTGACGGCGGCATTTCCCGTGCCCAGCATGATCAGTTCATTTTTCTTATTTCCCATTTTCAAGAAGCTGTGGATTTGTTTTATTTTGCAAAGGTAGCAAAGATTTGCGACAGTCTTCTTTCCTGCGGATGAAGCCGGTGAAAAATATTCAGGTAAAAAAGAAGGAGAAAAACGTATACCTGTTATCTTTGCGCGGAATTTAAAAAATGTATCTGGACTTTATGTATTTGAGTGCGAGGAATAAGGAGACCTGGTTTCACCTGATTGCCATTCTGACGGTCAGTATCTGGGGATCTACTTTTATTGCGACAAAATCATTGATTAATCACGGACTGACTCCCGTTGAAATATTTACTTACCGTTTTTCACTGGCCTATGTATGCTTGCTTGCCGTCTGCCATCGGAAAATGCTGGCTAACAGCTGGCGTGACGAAGGTTTCTTTTTGCTGGCAGGACTGACCGGCGGATCACTCTATTTTATATCAGAGAATTCTGCTTTGGAGATTACCATGGCCTCCAATGTATCTCTGATTGTCTGTACCACTCCGGTGCTGACTGTACTGTTGTCCAGTCTCTTTTTCCGGGAGAAACTGCGGAAAGGATTTGTCATAGGCTCGCTGGTCGCTTTGTCCGGTGTTGCCCTGGTTGTATTCAATGGAAGCGTACTTCTGAAATTGAATCCTTTGGGCGATTGTCTGACTTTGGTTGCAGCTCTTTCCTGGGCCTTTTATAGTTTGATACTTCGTCGGATGGGCAACCGCTACTCTACCCTGTTCATTACCCGTAAAGTTTTCTTTTATGGTCTGCTCACTCTGTTCCTTTATTTACCCTTTGTCTCTTCTTCTTTCCATCCTGACCGTTTGTGGCTTCCGGCAGTTTATATCAATCTGTTGTTTTTGGGCATTGTGGCTTCCATGCTTTGTTATATATCATGGAACGCTTGTGTACGGATTATCGGAGCTTCAAGGGCTTCCAACTACCTGTATATAAATCCGCTTGTGGCAGTTTGGGCTTCCCATGTATTTCTTTCCGAACCGATTACATCAACAGCTTTATTGGGAGCAGTGTTGATTCTGGGTGGCGTCTATATGGTGGAGCAGTTGTAGATGTAA
>URWP01000273.1 GCA_900551645.1 uncultured Bacteroides sp. | reverse complement strand
ATAAAAACGACAAAAATGAAAACAATGAGAAAGATTGAAAGAATTTTTGTTCACTGTACCGCAAGCCGGCAGAGTGCAACAGTTAATGACATCAAGGCTGAATTCAAGAAAAAGGGATGGAAGAATCCTGGATACCACTACCTTATTGACAAATCAGGAGTTATAAGCCAGCTGCTTGATGATTCAGGTGTAAGCAACGGTGTAAAGGGGTATAACTCTACTTCTATCAACGTGGCATATATCGGAGGTATTGATGATACCGGAAAAGTTGTTGACAACCGTACAGAGGAACAGAAGAAGTCGTTGAGAAACCTTCTGAAAATACTTCACAAGAAATATCCTGATGCCGAGATAATGGGGCACCGTGACATCAGTCCGGACCAGAACAACAACGGAATTGTTGATTCATGGGAAAGAATCAAGGAATGCCCATGTTTTAACGCGAAAGAGGAGTACAAGGACTTATGATTTCTGACACATTAGTTGTCTTTCTTATATTCGTCATGCCTGAAATGACGGAAGTGAACAATGGAAGACAACACAAGTTCAGGGAGCTTTTTGAACAGGCTGACAAGGATTTTGACAGAAAGTACGGAATTGATATTGAGAAACTAAAAAAACTTTCTCAAAAAGCCGTAATTGAAGCGGAAGAAAAGACAAAAGAAGAAAAGAAAAAAGCATTGGAACCGATAAAGTTTGAATGGCCATGAAAGCAGTAATTCTTATTATCATTTTGGTTTTATCCGGGTGTGCATCTTCAAGGAAGAGTAACTCTGAAGAGTACATAATATCTTCACTGGACAGAATAAGCGAAAGGGCGGATTCTGTTACAAGAAACATGTATCATTATTCTGTAAAAAAAGAAAGCGTTACAGGCGAACTTGTAATCAAGAGTACGGAAACAAAATTCTCCGCACCTGACAGTTCAGGGAACCAGCATATAATATCCAGAACAGAAACGGAGTCAGTGTACAAGGAGACATCAGACGCAAAGACAGATGTATACAATGAAGACAGGATGCAATCCGGATCGAGAATAAGGGATTCAACTCACCAGGATATAGTCTATTCAAAGGAAGTTGAGAAAGAAACAAAAAGGCCGGCAGCATTGACATGGGTAATAATATCTTCTGTAATAGCTTCGCTGGCATATATTATATACAGATTCATACTGAAAAAATAATATGCTGGATATAGTCATAGACATAGATACGCAAAAGGTATACGATGAAGTGTATGCAATCACATCACATACAGGAAAGGCAGCAGGTAACATAGACGGAATATCATTGTCAGAAGATGAGATAAGAATTATAGAGCCGTTCATGAAGGAAAGTACCGGAGAGCTTGGCGATTACGGAACATTGTCTGTAAATTCCGATAAAATATCCGTTTCATTGTCTATGCCATCCAACTGGAAAGAATCTCTTAAAGATTCTCTTTCGCAGTGTATTTCCAATTACATATCAAACTCTATATGCCAGAGATGGTTTTCAATTTCTGACAAGGAGGACGTGAAATACTATGCCGACAAAGTTCTTGTAAACGAAAAGAACATAAACAAGATTTTAAGCGAAAGGGAAAAACCTCAAAGACAATAATAAAACATGGATAAGAAAGCCATACTAGACAAAGTATACACACGGACCTACTATATTGGAGAGTCCAGAAAGAGAGAAAACATAGATGCAAGTATCATTCAGGCGTGCGAGGACAATTCCGACATTCTTGAAGACTATTTTAAGTCCGCATTGAACGAGCTTAACTTTTACTCGCAGAAAAGACTTGTAAAGGTTGTAATGAACGAAGAAACAATAGAAGTTACAAGCGAAAGGGTAAAAAATGAGGAGTTAAAGGAATGCCTTGAAAATCTCGTATCAGACTATCTTGCAGAATATGTGCTGTTCAGATGGCTTTCCGACAACGGATACGGCATAAGTCCTGAAGGAGTTTCAAACGCCCTTGAAAACGTGAAGGACTGTATATGCGCTCTGGCACCTAAAGTAAGAAGAAGGGCCGCAAACATGGGAATATAAGAAAGGGAAGCTAAAAACTTCCCTTTTCTTTTTTCTATCTGGGTAGTGTAAAATAAACTGTGTCACGCATTATTTTTCTCTATAAACCTCATCGGTCGGGGAACGGCCAGCACCAAGGGGCGGGACCACCCGTCCCGACGAGCGTAAAATTACAATAATTTAAATCGCTCTCCAAATTTTATGGCTAATTGTTGTGAGATTGTAGCCCAGTTAGCCAGTGGCATGGTCCACTTCTTCCGTATATTTCGGTATGCAAGATAAACCAGTTTCTCAAGGGCTGTATCCGACGGAAATACGCCTTTGTTTTTTGTTACCTTACGGATTTGACGGTGATACCCTTCAACGGTATTTGTGGTATATATAAGTTTACGTATTGCCGGAGTATATTGGAAGTATTCAGACAGCTTATCCCAGTTCTCCTGCCAGGACCTGATAACGATAGGATACTGTTCACCCCATTTTTCATCCAGTTTGAGAAGTTCATTCTCAGCAGATTCTTTATTTACGGCCTGATAGACGCATTTTAAATCCTTAAGGAATTCCTTCTGGTTTTTGGAGCCTACATACTTGATGGAATTACGTATCTGATGTACTATACAAAGCTGTACGGAAGTGTTGGGATAAACACTTTGAATGGCTTCAGGAAAACCTTTCAAACCATCTATGCAGGCTATGAGAATATCTTCAACTCCACGGTTCTGAAGATCTGTCAGGACACTAAGCCAGAAGTTAGCGCCCTCATTTTTAGATATATACATACCAAGAAGTTCTTTGTGACCATCCTTATTAATTCCCAATACATTATAGATTGCACGGGATACCGCACAACCGCGTTCATCTGTCACTTTATAGTGAATGGCATCCATCCAGACTATCGGATAAACTGAATCCAACATACGGGATTTCCATGCCTTTATTTCCGGAAGTACACGGTCGGTTATGGCACTGATTGTATCGGCTGAAACACGGTTACCAAGGTTTTCTTCCATCCAGTCGCTGATTTCCCTTGTGCTGTTTCCCAGGGCATAAAGACCTATTATACGGTCGGCAACGCCTTCTGCAAGAATGGTCTCACGTTTCTTTATAAACTGAGGTTCAAAACTTGAATTACGGTCACGAGGGGTAGAAACCGTGACCTCACCCAATGGAGTCTGCACTTGTTTCTGCATCTTACCATTACGGCGATTACCCAATTGACGTTCTTCATCGGTAAGATGTGCGTCCATCTCACCTTCTAAGGCTGCATTCAGGATACTTTCCAATAAAGGAGCAAATGCACCATTTTTACCTAACAAAGGCTTGCCTGATTTAAGTTGTTCGATTGCCTTGTTCTTGATACTCTCAAAATCAAATTCTTCTTTCATAAAAAAAAACTGTGTTAGCAAAGTTAATATTTTTATTTCTTTTCTTTGCTGACACAGTTTAATTTACATCCTCTATTAGATGGCTATTAACTAAATCCACCTTCTCCATCTTCTCCAGTACCACCACCTC
>URWP01000272.1 GCA_900551645.1 uncultured Bacteroides sp. | reverse complement strand
GAAGGTAGCGGCTTTGCCACGCAGGTAGACGGCGAAAATGTTACCTGGCAGACAGCCGTTGATGCCATGAACGCCGCTATCAACAAGTGGAACGGCAGCAATCCCGACTACCCGTGCAACTGGCAGTACGAACTCACCGACGACAACAGCCTGCCCACATTGAAAAAAGAAGAATAACCACCAAATCCGATAAAATTATTATACATCGGAGATATGTATGCAAGCCAAGGCATTCTTCATGCCTTGGCTATGAACAGACTCCTGTTAGAAGGCCATTATTTGAAAGAACCGTCCTAAAAGATTTGGATGCAAGCCTGGCAGTAAAAGAAACTGAACAGGTTCTGCGCGACGGGGTAAACCAGGCCAAAGAAAGATTTGTATGCGATACCTCATAAATGTATATCCAATCATCTCCTTTTTATTTCATCTTCCACTCAAATAGCAGTTGGCTAAATTATAGTGTTTTAAGATACAGTTTTGTCGGCACGTTCGATAAAGGCATTTCAATAGCTGGAGTTGAATACATGACATAAAGGTGGTGCATAGAACGAGTCATAGCCACGTATAATGCCTTCCTGGACTCATTGTCAAATGCACCAACATACATTGGCAGAATTACTACATCGAACTGAAGCCCCTTAGCACTATGATATGTCATTAACTTAGGCAGGTAGGTCTCAAAATCCAAGGTATCAACGAATCTATCTGAATTGTCATCGGTATACTTAAATTCACATGGGATATCAGATTCCTGAAGTCTCTGACAAAATCTAACGACCAGTTCATTATTTGGGAGAAGCACACCAATCGTCTGATTATCAAATATATTCCTCGTATATTTTTCTATAAGCGTGCATATTGCCGATATTTGCTCTTCAAACCCGTCCAGATGAACGAAGTGCGGCAATGCTTTCTCTTTGTTCTGATAGATTTTATCCTCGTACGGATTAACATTAACACCAACATACCCCTGGGTAATCTTCGCAATTGTTCTAGGAAGGCGATAATTGTTGTATAACTTCATCGGTGTTAGTCTCGTCAATGCAGATATTTCCTCAATGCTAATAGTATTCTTTCCATATTGCTTGTAGATTGACTGGGCAGAATCTCCGAAGAAAAAGTAGGCCTTTTTGGCAGCGCCCATGAACTCAAGAATTTCCTCGCGTGTAAAATCCTGAATTTCATCCACAATGATATAATCCGCACTGGGCATCTTAAGTTTCTCTTTCCATCTATAGTGGTGGTAGAACTTATACGGCAGCGTTTTTTCGTCTATTCCTTCTCGCATAAATGCGGATAACGATTTTGTATATGCAATAAGGATAACACTTGCACCGGTTTTCGCAATTTGTTCAGCTTTGTGCATAGCTATAACAGATTTCCCACTTCCGGCACATCCAGTGACCAGCATTGATTTGTCAATATTCATCTCAATGAGATCCAATTGGTCATCATCCATAGATTCTTCCTCAACATTCCATAATGCAGAGGAAATCTTCAGAATATTGGAGAGTTTTAGTCTTGATTTGACTGATTTATTGTCAACCGGCTCTTCCTCAGCCTCTTCAACCTGCTGTACAGCCTGTGCCTCAATAGAGGCAAGTTGTTTTTTCAATTCATCTATGCTTTTTTGCATAGAGGCAATTTCAGCTTCCAGAGCACTGTTCTTTGTCTCGGCTTCCAGTTTTTTCTTCTCGGTTTCAAGCTGCATGGCTTGTGCTTCCAAAAGCGAAGCCTCTTTCTTCTCCAATGCCGTAATTAATTCATCAATCTCTTGTTGAAACTGTTCATTTTTGTCTTCTTTAGAAAGATTGAAACCAGCAAGGCTAAACAAGAAAGACAAAGTTTCTGAAGATAAAATACCGTTACTCTTGATAAAGTCAAAATAACTTTCAATAAAGGCTGCACAGCCTACTGCCTGAACAGATATGTCCATAACATTCTTGCCAGTATGATTCCCGAATCCGCTTGCCAGGTCATATAATCTAGCGAACTCACTACCACAGCTCTCCAATCCTCGACGTAAACGCTCCTTATTCTTGTCCAAATAAGAAGAGGATATATCTGGATGCTTGTAAAAATATACCTTAGGGACCAATAATGGGAAGGCTTTTCCGGAGGGTTTCTTGGTTGAAGAATTCTCATGAATCTGATAGATATTTAACGAGTTCTTCACAATTGAAACCTCCCCGTCAATGATGTCATAAGCAACATTTTCATTGCCTACGATGTCCACAATCATCAACTTGGATAACCATTCGATTGACGGACGGATGTTCATGAAAAAACTACGGTAGTCCTTTTGATTAAAGCTCATTACGGCAGCATTATAATCATGTAAGATTCCTTCTTTGATTTCATCCATATTCTTTGTTTTTTATTTTGCATATCCAGCAAAGTCAACAATGTAAATATAACCACAATTTATTGCATCCTGCGACCAGAACTGACTAAAGGTAGTATTATTTTCTCGGTCGAATCTGACAGTATCAGCGTACGTCCACGTAAACACTTCATTCACAAACAAGCCATTCAAAACTCCTGGTATTGACTCATTATTACTATCTGAAACCTTGAGCTTTTTGATTATCCTACTGCTTCTCGATAGTAAACCTATAGTTATACCATTATGCTTCACATATGCGCCAATTCCACCATTTTGCCGACGATATGGCACAATCACGACAGGGTCGTTCTTAGCTACCATATTAAGGATATGGTTATTATTTTGAAACTTATCCTGAAGAGCCAAATAACTTAAAAAAAACTTATCCATCTCTGGTTTGTCTGTCCAGCCAAGCTTTGCATCTTGTCGAGGGAACTTTCTCATCTGATCCAATGCCGCTTCACGAGTGAAACGATATATCCAAAGAATCTTCCGTGCTCGAGTATATGCAACATATTGAAGGCGCCGTTCCTCTTCCAATTCCTCAAACTCTTCGCTAGTGAGAGGAGCATTGAAATCAATTTCCGAATCATTTCTTCCATCAAATGGCAGAGACGCAAAGGAAGGCGTCACGATTACTGCATCAAATTCAAGTCCTTTTACTTTGTGCATGGTAGTCAGAATGATATTCAGCTGTTTCTTACGGTCAATTCTCTCAGCCTCATATCTATCATATATCTTGTATATTTGACCATCATCGGTCTGAGTCGATTCTTTAATGGATTCTGCCATTTGGCCGAATGTATAATTGTCCTCTTCGGATGAAACGAAATCCAAATAATCAAGAATCAGTGTGTATGCAAAATCAAGATAGAATCTGTCCCATCTCGGGTAGCTTGACATAAGATTCTCAATAAAAGTCCTTAACTCCTTTTTCGTCTGTGAACCAGAGATCACAATCTCTTTTAATGAATTACTTTGAAGATATGCTAAGACAGCATGAATCTCTCGAACACGATACAATTCACATCCGGAAGCTCCCTGAATCCTAATTCTGACATCAGGAAAACCTGTTGGTTGAATTAGATTAGAGAATATTATATCTGCCCAATCGGACGATGATTAATGAAATTGACATATTGCATAAAGGTCATT
>URWP01000271.1 GCA_900551645.1 uncultured Bacteroides sp. | reverse complement strand
TGCTACTGCCGGTTACCTGACTGCCATTCCCTGGCTGATTATTCTCATCAGCTTCTGGCTGAAACGTATACCACTCCGGAAGATACTGGGAGGCTACTACCTGCTCATCGCCCTGATAGTAAGCTGTATCGGTATTGCCGACATGAGCCTGTACCCTTTTTGGGGATTCAAGCTGGATGCTTCCATCTTCCAGTACCTGGATTCACCCAAGAATGCCATGGCCAGTGTATCGGCCGGATTCATCGCTTTACGCATTGTATTCATCCTGATACTGGCAGCTCTGCTGAGCCTGTGGTGGTTCGCTGTTACCCCCCAGAAACTGGAAACAGCACGTCAGCGTCTGGCAGGTACCGGCCTTACCCTGCTGCTGGGAGGTGTACTGTTCATCATCATCCGGGGCGGAGTCACCGAATCGACCTCCAATATCGGACAAGCCTATTTCTGCAACGACGAATTTCTGAACCACTCGGCCGTAAATCCGGCCTTCAGCCTGTTGGCTTCAGCCGGGAAGACCCAGAAATACGAAGAAATGTTCGATTTCTTTCCGGAAGAGGAACGGAAAGCTCTGTTCGAAGGTCTCTATCCCACCCAAGGAGAAAACACCGTAGAACTGCTGAATACTCGCCGACCGAATATTCTGGTCATCCTGATGGAAGGTTTCGGAGGGGTATTTGTAGAGCCACTGGGAGGACTTCCGGATGTCAGTCCTAACCTGAACCGTCTGTCGAAAGAAGGTATCTTCTTTACGAACTGCTATGCCAACAGCTTCCGTACCGACCGAGGTACCCTTTGTACATTCAGCGGTTACCAAAGTTTCCCCACCCTCTCTGTCATGAAGATTCCAGCCAAGAGCCGTACGCTACCTGCCTTAGCTGAAAAACTGGTGAAAGAGGGTTATCAGACCGATTTCCTGTACGGAGGAGATATCAACTTCACCAACATGAAGAGTTACCTGTTGGGTAGCGGTTACCAGAAACTGACCGCAGATGTAGATTTCCCGCTGTCGCAACAACAGAATGCCTGGGGAGTAAACGATGATGTGACCTTCGATTACCTGTATAATGTCCTGAAAGAACGGAAAACCGGTCCTTGGCACACGGCTTTCCTGACCCTGAGCAGTCACGAACCGTTCGAAGTACCTTACCACCGCCTGAACGAGAATATACCGAACGCTTTCGCCTTTACAGACGACTGCCTGGGTAAGTTCATCGACCGGATGAAGCAACTTCCTCAGTGGAAGGACCTGCTGATTATCTGTTTGCCGGACCACGGCTTTTACTACCCGAGAGAAGGATTCGCCCAATCTCCACGCATTCATCATATCCCGATGCTTTGGCTGGGTGGAGCCGTCAAACAACCGATGGTGATAGACAGACTGATGAACCAGACAGATTTGGTGGCCACACTGTTGGGACAATTGGGACTGAATCACGATGAATTCAACTTCAGCCGCAACGTATTGGGCAAGGAATATACCTATCCTTTTGCCTATTATACGTATAACAATGGAGTAGCTTTCATTGACAGTACCGGAGTGACTGTGCTGGACAATAATTCCGGACAGAAAGTCATGGACGAACCTGCACCCAGCGAACGCCGTCTGAAATTAGGAAAAGCAATTCTGCAAAGTGCGTATGATGACTTGGGGAAGAGGTAATCTCTCTCTTTACTTTTTCTTTTTGCCGTCAAAAAGAAAAAGATAACAAAAAGAAAACCGCCGGCTTCCGTTTTGAGGCGGCTGCAAAGCGTTTCCCGCCAGAAGCACAGGAACTACTCGTCGCTCAAACAGCCTGCGCTTCTTTTTGCCGGGATCCACTTCTCCGCTTCTTCGCCTCAAAACTAAGGCCGGAACCAATTAGTATTCCAGTCAATCAACCAGATAACTAGTTCTTGCATTATCTGGCATAGATCAACTTTTGGCTTATAGATTCTAGCTATTTATTATGATTCCCCTTTTTTATTCCACAAATTTGATTTTCGTCAAATCACGGGACTTAGCTGTGGGGGCTTCATCGGGATAACCGAAGGCTATACAGTACAAGAGTTCGTAACCTTCGCTGAAACCAAGTTTCTTCAGGTATTCGGCGGCTGCCGGACTCCGCATAAAGGCTGCCGGACTTCCCAAACAACAACTGCCAATCCCCATGGACTGGGCAGCCAGCATCATGTTCTCGCTAAGCAGTCCACAGTCAAATTCTGCCGAACCTGACTGTACATCCCGGCCTATAAAAACTACAGTAGGCGCATTACGGAACATATTCTTGAAATTCGGGTCCTCGGCTGCTTTCGGTTGCTCTTTCTTATACAGTTCCGTTACCCCATTAATGAAATCCGGATTATCCACTACACGAACTTCCCACGGCTGACGGTTCATAGCATTCGGTGCATTGACACCACATTCCACAATCGTCTGCATCTTCTCCCGTTCTACCGGCTGCGGTTTGTACTTCCGTATGCTTCGACGTTCCATGATAGTTTTAACAACAGCTTCCGACTGGCTCATACCTTCAACACCCTTTACAGTTTCCTGTTGTGAAACAGAAGAAGTACACCCTGCTACTGTGCACAAGCATAAAAAGCCTGCAATAGCTCTCAAATAGTTCATAATCAATGATAGTTATGTTATAAATATTATTCGTATTCCTGACTTTCAACCAAACCTTTCTCAACTCCTACTTCCAGGCTGTCTAAAGCAACTCCGGTTTCTTCCAACTGCTCAAAAAGAACCTCACCACAATTCTGAAGAACGGTAGCAGCATATTGCCCTTGCACCTTACCCAGTTCTTCCAACTCTTCTTTTGTCAAATCATCATATGACTTAATTTTATCCAATAACCGGTTAAAACGCTCATTCGCTTTTTTCCACTGCTCTGAGGTATATCCCTGACTTTCCTTCCTAATTTCTTCCACAAAATTCTTTAAACCATCAACACGACTGTCAGCTGAATGACACGCAGAAAAGCACAAGAGCACTACAACAGATAAGGAAATAATAAGATATCTTTTCATAGTTATCGATTATATAATAAAGCACTTTCTGCAAATATAACGGGATTAAAAGAAGAAACAAAAAAAGGAGTCCCGAAAATCGGAACTCCTTTTTCATTATTTAGCGTTAATTCCTGCAAATTACAACTTCGGACCAGCAGCAACCAAAGCCTTACCAGCTTCGTTTCCAGTAAACTTAGCGAAGTTCTTGATGAAACGGCCAGCCAAGTCTTTAGCTTTTTCATCCCACTGAGCAGCGTCAGCGTAAGTATCACGAGGATCAAGGATCTTCGGATCAACACCCGGCAATTCAGTCGGAACAACGAAATCGAAGTAAGGAATAGTCTTAGTAGGAGCTTTTTCGATAGAACCATCCAGGATAGCGTCGATGATACCACGAGTATCACGGATAGAAATACGTTTGCCAGTTCCGTTCCAACCAGTATTAACCAAGTATGCTTTTGCACCAGTCATTTCCATCTTCTTAACCAGTTCTTCTGCATATTTGGTAGGATGCAAGCTCAAGAAAGCAGCACCGAAGCAAGCAGAGAATGT
>URWP01000270.1 GCA_900551645.1 uncultured Bacteroides sp. | reverse complement strand
TGCCTTACCTCTACCGACCCGAAATTCGATGAAATATACCTTAGCAACTTTGCTACTCTGAATGTACTGGACCTAATCCGCCGTATCCCTGGCGTAGGACGTGTTTCAAACATCGGAAGCCGATATTACGCCATGCAAATTAGGGTACAGCCCGACAAACTGGCCAATTTCGGTCTAACAGTAAAGGATGTGCAAAATGCATTGAAGGATCAGAACCGTGAGTCAGCAGCCGGTGTTCTCGGCCAACAACCTGTAGAAGGACTCGATATCACCATTCCTATTACGGCACAAGGCCGTCTGTCATCAGTGAGCCAGTTTGAAGAAATTGTCCTTCGGGCTAATCCTGACGGTTCCATAATACGGATGCGAGATGTAGCCCGCGTATCACTGGAAGCATCTTCTTACAGTACAGAAAGTAGTATCAATGGTGGAAATGCAGCCGTGCTTGGAATCTATATGCTTCCAGGGGCAAATGCCATGGAAGTAGCTGATAATGTAAAAGCAGCCATGAAAGATATCAGCAAGAACTTCCCTGAAGGAATGCATTATGAGATTCCGTTCGATATGACTACCTATATTTCAGAATCTATTCATGAAGTATACAAGACATTATTCGAAGCCTTATTCCTGGTTATCGTAGTGGTATTCTTATCTCTTCAAAGCTGGAGAGCTACAGTCATACCGCTTGTAGCAGTTCCTATCTCTTTGATTGGTACATTCGGATTCATGCTGATATTCGGCTTCTCGCTCAATATGCTGACTCTGCTGGGACTGATTCTGGCCATCGGTATCGTGGTAGATGATGCCATCGTAGTTGTAGAAAATGTAGAACATCTGATGGAAGAAGAACATCTCAGCCCTTATGACGCCACCAAGAAAGCGATGGAAGGGCTGACAGGAGCCTTGATTGCCACCTCACTGGTATTGGCAGCCGTATTCGTTCCGGTAAGTTTCCTTTCCGGTATCACTGGTCAGCTGTACCGTCAGTTTAGTGTAACCATTGCAGTATCTGTAATTCTATCTACAGTAGTTGCTTTAACGCTAAGTCCGGTTATGTGTTCACTGATTCTGAAACCTACAGACCCCAACAAGCCCAAGAATATTGTATTCAGAACAATAAATAAATGGCTGAATATCGGAAACAACCGTTACGTAGATGCTATCAAACAAGTAGTAAAACATCCACGCCGGGTAATATCCGCATTTGGAATGGTAATTATCTTCATCTTTGTACTCCACAAAGCGGTACCGACCAGTTTCCTTCCAACTGAAGACCAAGGTTATTTCACAATAGAAATCGAACTTCCGGAAGGTACTACTCTGGAAAGAACCCGTAATGTAACCAACCGTGCCGTAGAGTTTCTGATGAAAGATCCTGCCATCGAATATGTACAGAATGTAGCAGGTACCAGTCCACGAGTAGGAACCAGCCAGGCACGAAGCCAATTGACCGTTATTCTAAAAGAATGGAAAGAACGTGACAATACCACTATCGACCAGATTATGGAATCTGTTCAAAACGAGTTGAAGGAATATCCGGAATGCAAGGTCTATCTGTCTACTCCACCGGTTATCCCAGGCTTGGGTACCTCAGGCGGTTTCGAAATGCAATTGGAAGCCCGTGGAGATGCTACATATGACGATTTGATACAGGCTACGGATACCTTGATGTATTATGCATCCCAACGTAAAGAACTGGCAGGACTTTCTTCTTCCCTACAGGCAGAAATTCCACAATTGTATTTCGATGTAGACCGCGATCAGGTAAAACTGGCCGGTGTCCCGATGTCGGACGTATTTGCTACCATGAAAGCTTATACAGGTTCAGTATATGTCAACGACTTCAATATGTTCAACCGTATCTACCGTGTATATATTCAGGCAGAAGCGCCTTACCGTGAGCATCGTGACAACATCGGCCTTTTCTTTGTAAAAGGAAGCGACGACAGCATGATTCCACTGACCGCACTCGGCACCACTCAATATACCACAGGACCAGGAAGTATCAAACGCTTCAACATGTTCAATACATCTGTTATCCGCGGTACTACAGCCAATGGGGCCAGTTCAGGTCAGGCCATGGAAATACTGGAACAGATAGCCCGCGAGAAATTGCCGGACAATATAGGAATAGAATGGAGTGGGCTCTCCTATCAGGAGAAACAGGCCGGCGGACAGACAGGTATCATTATTGCGCTAGTATTCCTGTTTGTATTCCTGTTCCTGGCTGCCTTGTATGAAAGCTGGACGATTCCGGTAGCCGTACTGATTTCATTGCCGGTAGCTGTACTAGGAGCCTACCTGGGAATCAATGTCTGCGGACTGGAGAATGACACTTATTTCCAGATTGGTCTGGTTATGTTGATAGGTCTGGCAGCCAAAAATGCTATCCTGATTGTTGAGTTTGCCAAGGATGAGGTAGATAAAGGAAAAGATATTGTAGAGGCAGCCCTGTATGCAGCCCACTTACGTTTCCGCCCGATTCTGATGACCTCACTGGCTTTCATTCTGGGTATGGTTCCGATGGTTATTGCCAGCGGACCGGGCTCTGCCAGCCGTCAGGCTATCGGTACCGGTGTATTCTTCGGAATGATAGTTGCCGTAACCATCGGTATTATTCTGGTACCGTTCTTCTTCGTGATGATTTATAAAGCGACAAACAAGCTTAAGACTAAACATGCTAAATAACCCGCACATGAAAAGAATTCTACATACCCCATTCCTCTTTATCCTGGCCGCTTCCCTGCTTTTAGGGAGCTGCCAGTTGGGTAAACATTATACACGTCCGGACCTGCACATGCCGGAACAACTGGACGATAAGAATGTAGATACAGCCTCGATAGCCGACTATCCCTGGGAACAACTTTATAAAGATACTACCTTACAGGCTCTTATACGAAAAAGCCTTCTTTATAACAAGGATATGCTTATCGCTGCCGCCAGAGTGAAAGAACTGGCAGCTATAAAACGGATTGATTTTGCCAACCTGTTTCCTCAAATCAACGGCAGAGTCTATGCAGAAAAAGAAGCAGACAATTATGGAGGTAACAAATATAATCCAGATAACCAGTTCGATCTGAAGGGAGTCATCAGTTGGGAACTTGACCTTTGGGGGAATCTACGCTGGGCACGAGACAAAAGCATGGCTCAGTTCATGGGATCTATAGAAAACCAACGTGCCGTAAAAATGAGTCTGATAGCCCAACTGGCCCAGTCATATTTTGAGCTGGTGGCCTTGGACAATGAACTGGCAATCGTCAAAAAAACAGTTGATGCCCGTAGAGAAAGTCTCCGCCTGGCACGTATCCGTTATGAAGGTGGTCTGACCAACGAAACTGCTTTCCGACAGGCACAAGTAGAATTGGCCCGCACAGCTACACTGGTTCCGGGTCTGGAGAAATCCATCACCCTGAAAGAAAATGAGATTGCATTCCTGACGGGAGAATATCCACACGAAATCCACCGTACAGTTCTTCCAGAGGATGTAATTCTTCCGGCAAGTCTACCAATCGGCTTACCTTCTACCTTGCTGGAACGGCGCCCGGATG
>URWP01000269.1 GCA_900551645.1 uncultured Bacteroides sp. | reverse complement strand
TATTGGTATGGTTAACCAGAAAACGACAGCTGTACGTGTCATTCCGGTTATCGGGAAAGGAATAGGCGAAAGTGTCGAATTTGGTGGTTTGTTGGGTCATGCCCCGATTATGCCGGTGAACAGCTTCAACTGTGAAGCCTTTGTGAACCGTACAGGACGTATTCCGGCTCCGATTCACAGCTTCAAAAACTGATATGGATGAAAGGCTGGTCGACAGTCTTTCAGATAAAGCGGGTCATAAGAATAGGAAAGCAGTTTTTGCTACTGCCTTATCTTTATGACCCGCTGTTTTTCTGATACCATGTTTTTATCGTATCTTTGTCACCGCAATTGTAGAGAAACATGATGACAACTTATCTGGATGAACTGAATGAGAGTCAGCGTGCTGCGGTATTATATAACGAAGGACCTTCACTGGTGATTGCCGGAGCCGGTTCGGGAAAGACCCGTGTGTTGACTTACAAGATAGCCTATCTGCTGGATAACGGATTGGAGCCGTGGTCCATCTTGGCACTGACCTTTACGAATAAGGCTGCCCGGGAAATGAAGGAACGTATTGCCCGGCAGGTGGGTATGGAGCGTGCCCGATACTTGTGGATGGGGACTTTCCATTCTATCTTTTCACGTATTTTGCGTACAGAAGCCGAGACTCTAGGATTTACTCCCAATTTTACCATTTATGATGCTTCCGATTCCAAGAATTTGTTAAAAGGAATCATTAAGGAGATGAACCTGGACGATAAGGTTTACAAACCGGGGATGATACAGAGCCGTATCAGCAATGCCAAGAATCAACTGGTACTGCCGCAGGCGTATGCGGCCAACGGTGAATTTTTCCTGGCTGACCAGGCCGCCAAGATTCCGTTGATGCGTGATATCTATCTGCGTTATTGGGAGCGTTGCAAACAGAGTGATGCTATGGATTTTGATGATTTGCTGGTCTATACATATTTGTTGTTCCAGCAACATCCCGAAATCTGTGATAAATATGCCGGACGTTTCAAGTATATTCTAGTAGATGAGTATCAAGATACTAATTATGCACAGCATGCCATTGTACAGCAACTGACGAGGATAAACCGTCGCGTGTGTGTGGTAGGTGATGATGCGCAGAGTATCTATTCGTTCCGTGGAGCAAAGATTGATAATATCTTGAAATTTACCCAGCTTTACAAGGATGCCCGTCTGTTCAAACTGGAACAGAATTACCGTTCTACACAGACAATTGTCAATGCGGCAAACAGCCTGATAGAAAAGAACAGTGAACAAATCCGGAAAGAAGTCTATTCAGAAAAAGAGAAGGGAGACCCCATCGAGGTATTCAGTGCCTACAGTGATGTGGAGGAAGGAGAGATTGTTGCCAATCAGATTGTTCGGCTACATACTCGCGACGGTTATCCGTATAACGAATGTGCCGTGTTGTATCGCACCAATGCCCAAAGCCGTATCTTTGAGGAGGCTTTGCGTAAGCGGAACTTGCCTTACCGGATTTTCGGAGGACTTTCGTTCTATCAGCGAAAAGAAATCAAGGATGTGGTGGCTTACTTCCGTCTGGCGGTTAATCCGAACGATGAAGAGGCTTTCAAACGTGTTCTTAACTATCCGGCAAGGGGGATCGGAGATGCGACTTTGAATAAATTGTTGGCCGCGGCTACTGCTGCCAAAGTAAGTTTATGGAAAGTCTTGAATGACCCTTTGGCTTATGGCTTGTCTATCAACAAGGGGACACATACCAAACTGCAGGGATTCCGGGAATTGATAGCTGGTTTTGTAGAAGCTGTCCCTTTGAAGGATGCATATGAACTGGGAGGTGAAATCTTGCGTAAATCGGGTATTGTGAACGACTTGTATCAGGACCGTTCACCGGAGAACCTGAGTCGTCAGGAGAACATTGAAGAATTGATAAACGGTATTCATGATTTCTGTATGACCCGTCAGGAAGAAGGAAATACACATGTTTTGCTTACTGATTATTTATCGGAGATTTCGTTGCTTACTGACCAGGACAGTGATAAGGAAGCTGATGTACCTAAAGTAACACTAATGACCATCCATTCCGCCAAAGGACTGGAATTCAAGAATGTGTTTGTAGTAGGTTTGGAAGAAAATCTCTTCCCGAGCGCGATGTCTTTTAATTCTTACAAGGAACTGGAAGAAGAACGTCGTCTGTTTTACGTGGCTATCACCCGTGCCGAGGATCATTGTTACCTCTCATTTGCCAAAAGTCGTTTCAAATATGGAAAGATGGAATTCAGTAATCCGAGCCGGTTCCTGAAAGATATTGATGCACGTTATTTGAATATTCCGCAGGAAGAGCAGATTTCCCGTCGTGTGGAAGAAGGTGTCGGTCGATTCCGTCGTGAAGTAGGTAATGGTTTTTCCTCTGCTACCACAGTGAAGCGTGCGTACGAACGTACGGAGAAAAATGATAATTGGGGAGCGGATATGTTTGATGGGGGAGAGATACCTCAGGAACCCCGTCCGTTTGTCAAACCGGCTCCTCCCCGTAAACTGCGTCCCATACCTTCTTCGGTTTCTTCTACTACCGGGACTGTTGCGCCGGTTACTTCAAATGGAGTTTCTGTTGGGCAGACTATTGAACATGAGCGTTTCGGTATCGGTGAAGTCATGAAGCTGGAAGGTACGGGAGATAACTGCAAGGCGACTGTTCGTTTCCGGAATGCCGGAGAAAAGCATCTGTTGCTGAAGTTCGCCCGATTTAAAGTGATTGGATAAAAATGTAACTTTAAGATAAACATGTTGGATTTAACGAAAGTGCCTTCTCCTTGTTACGTAATGGAGGAGGAATTGCTCAGAAAAAACCTGAGTCTCATCAAGCGAGTGGCCGACAGTGCCGGTGTGGAAATCATTCTGGCTTTCAAAGCCTTTGCCATGTGGAAGTCATTTCCGATTTTCCGGGAATATATTCAGTATACTACAGCCAGTTCAGAGTACGAGGCGCGGTTGGCGTATGAAGAGTTCGGAAGTCGGGCACATACTTATTCGCCTGCTTATACAGAACAGAATTTTCCTGCCTTCCTGAAATACAGCAGCCACATCACTTTTAATTCTCTTTCTCAGTTCGGTCGTTTCTATCCGATGGTGAAAGCTTCCGGTGAAGCTGTATCGTGTGGTCTTCGGGTGAATCCGGAATACTCGGAAGTGGAAGTAGAATTGTATAATCCTTGTGCGCCGGGTACACGTTTCGGTGTAACTGCCGATTTGCTTCCCGATACGTTGCCCGAAGGTATCGAAGGTTTCCATTGCCATTGTCATTGTGAGTCCAGTTCCTACGAACTGGAACGTACGCTGGTACATATCGAGGAAAAGTTCTCTCGTTGGTTTCCGCAGTTGAAATGGTTGAATTTGGGAGGTGGACATCTGATGACCCGTAAGGATTACGATGTGGAACATCTTATCGGTTTGTTGAAGGGGTTGAAAGCACGTTATCCTCATCTGCAGATTATTTTGGAGCCGGGTTCGGCTTTCACCTGGCAGACTGGTCCGCTGGTGGCATCGGTGGTAGATGTAGTAGAAAGTCGGGGAATACGG
>URWP01000268.1 GCA_900551645.1 uncultured Bacteroides sp. | reverse complement strand
CGTGATTTGTAATCTCGGGGTCGTTGGTTCGAATCCGACAAGAGGCTCAGAAAAGGAAGTCTTCAAAAAGAGATTTCCTTTTTTTGTGTCTTAACGCTCCGTGTTTGCGTATATTCTTCCATTTTCGTACTTTTGCAAAAATTTTCATTTTTGAACTACTAAACAAACACTATGGGAGGATTTTTCGGAACAGTCTCTCAGACTGAATGTGTGACCGATTTATTTTACGGGACAGATTATAATTCTCATTTGGGTACTAAACGTGCCGGTATGGCTACATACGCTGAAGGCGAAGGCTTTGCGCGTACGATTCATAGCCTGGAAAGTTCTTATTTCCGGACAAAGTTTGAACCGGAGTTGAAAAAATTCAAAGGTAAGGCCGGTATCGGCGTTATCAGTGATACAGACCCTCAGCCTATTCTAATCAATTCTCACCTAGGGCATTTCGCCATCGTTACTGTTGCCAAAATCAATAATCGGGAAGAGCTGGTACAGGAACTGCTCGAAGCCAACATGCACTTCTCGGAAATGAGCATGGGAAAGACCAATCAGACAGAACTTATCGCTTTGCTGATTATTCAGGGAAAGACTTTTGTGGAAGGTATCGAGCATGTATTCAAGAAAATCAAAGGTTCCTGCTCCATGCTGATTCTGACGGAAGACGGTATCATCGTAGCGCGCGACCAGTGGGGACGTACACCGATTGTCATCGGTAAAAAGGACGGTGCTTATGCCGCTACCAGCGAATCGAGCAGTTTCCCTAACCTGGATTATAAGATTGACCGTTTCGTGGGTCCGGGAGAGATTATCCGGATGCGTGCGGACGGACTGGAGCAACTCCGCAAGCCGAACGACAAGATGCAGATTTGTTCGTTCCTGTGGGTATATTACGGTTTCCCTGCTTCGTGTTACGAAGGAAAGAACGTGGAAGAGGTGCGTTTCGCTTCCGGATATAAGATGGGACAGACTGATGAGTCGGAAGTGGATTGCGCCTGCGGTATTCCGGATTCGGGCGTAGGAATGGCGTTGGGATATGCCGAAGGAAAGGGAGTGCCTTATCATCGTGCTATTGCCAAGGATACTCCTACATGGCCTCGCAGCTTTACGCCCAGTGATCAGAGTTTGCGTTCGCTGGTCGCAAAAATGAAGCTGATTCCGAACCGGGCCATGCTGGAAGGAAAACGCCTGTTGTTTTGCGATGACTCTATCGTGCGTGGAACCCAGTTGCGTGATAATGTGAAGGTATTGTATGATTATGGTGCGAAAGAGATTCATATGCGTATCGCCTGTCCGCCGCTGATTTACGGTTGTCCGTTCATAGGTTTTACCTCTTCAAAGAGTGATATGGAATTGATAACCCGTCGTATCATCCAGGAGATAGAAGGCGACGCGAATGCCAAACTGGATAAGTACGCTACTACCGATTCGCCGGAATACAAGGAACTGGTAGAACGTATCCGCAAGCAGTTCGGTCTGACGTCCTTGAAATTCAATACGCTGGAAACATTGATTGAAGCTATTGGCCTGCCGAAATGCAAGGTCTGCACCCATTGCTTCGACGGGTCCAGCTGTTTCTGATTACGGGTCAAGAAAAATCCTTTGTCTGGGCTCGTTCAGGCAAAGGATTTCAAGTATAATTTTAGAGGGGCTTTCTGGTCGGGGTATCAGAAAGCCTCTGTCATATTCAGGTAGAACAGGTTCTGTTTGTTGAGGAAATTCCGACCGATATCCAGACGGACATTCATACGGGGTTGCACTTCGATGCGCAGACCTACGCCCGCATTCGGCAGTACTCCTTCGATATCTACCGGGTTCGGCCCCATGAAGCCTACACCTCCCCAGGCTACATATCCCAGATGCGAAATAATCCGTTTCAGCCAAGTGTCTCCGCTGTTATTGAACATCTGACGGTATTCCACCAGCGCCATGTGCGAAGTCTTGTCGCGATATTGTCCCATGTAATAACCGCGCAGGTCGAACGGAGTTCCGCTTAGTACGTATTTGTTTAGAGGAATATTATTTCCGAATACGTTCTTGCTCTGGATGGTCCAGGCAAGGACTTTCCGTTTGCCTACGCTCTTGAATTGCCGGTAGTCGAGTTCCAGCTTGTAAAAGTTGTTGTCACTCCCCAGCCATTTCTGATACATCAGTCCGCGGAAATCCAGATAGAGTCCTTTGTACGGATTGGCCGGGATGTCCCGGGTATCGTAGCTTAGCAGGAATCCCACTCCGGAACTGAAGTTGCTGTATCCGTCGGGTGTACCTCCGGCTGCCAGGTAATACGGGTCTTGGGTGATTCCCTCTGCCACATCCTTCATCTTGTCATAATTCAGGTCTACCTGAGGGCCCAGGAAGAAATTGCTCTCTCCCAGACGGAAAAGGAACCACGGGTTGATTTGCAGACCGCTATACTGATATTGGCTGGTTGTTTCGCTCCGCACGTAGTCTTTGTTGGTTTCATATCCTACGCCGTAATAGTTCTCTTGGGTGTTTTTGTAGATGAATTGTCCGAAGATACGGAACTTGTCGTTCTTGAAGAACAATTGCGGTTTGACCACAATGTTCAGTCCACCGGAAAACATGAAAGCCATGGAAGCCGGTACCACAGAGCGCATCATGGTGGTGTCTTTCGGGTCCATACGGAAAGTCATCAGGGCACTACCGCCAATCAGTACGCCGAAGTCTGGAGAATAGCTGGGTCCTCCCAGAATGTTGTAATGAAAATTACGTTTGGCTACTTTCTGTTTGTGGAGCTCTTTCTTGGTCAGCGGGCGTTCGGTGACAGAAGCCGTATCAAGTGATGTCTCGTCAGTTTGTGAGAAACCGCTCAGAACGGTTAAACACATGAGGAGTGATAAAATAATTTTTCTCATGAATGTCTGTTACATAATGGGTTAAGATTTGTCTCTTGAGTCGCCTGCAAAATTAAGAAAGATTTTTCTGTTGTTCCTCAAGATTTGCGGTTCTTTGTCCTCTTTCAAATGTTAAAACCTGATGGTTCTGAATGTCTTTCCGTGATGCTTCTGTCTGTTTGCCAGGGAAGAGGCGGGCTTTCTGCCGGGGCATGCAGAGCAGGCAACCGGAAAGGTTCAAGGCTTCAGTGTCATAAAGTCTGCTTTTGGTTTCGGGTTCGGGTGGCCGGTCTGTTCTGTTGTTCGGTAAATATTCATGTGTTTCAGCTTTTTGCGGGGTTTCGGGGGTATATTTTTTTTTGAATCCGTCGCGGCTGTTTTTGAAACGGTCCCGAGAAATTCTTTATCGCAAAGATAGGGGTGTTTGTCTATTGTACCAAAAATCAGGCACCGCTAATGTGTGAAAATCTGTTAATATGATAATTTTTTATATGCGTTTAAAAGCGTCAGACAACGCAAAAGACACTCAGTTATGACAAATGACAAATGACAATTAATTTTTATGGAGTTTTTCACTCCCTCAAAAATTTTATATTATATATATAATCAATACTTCGGTAAATTTTTACCGATAAATTAAAATTAAACATAGAATCGGCATAATCCGGTTCAAAATTATATTCAAGAGATCATTGAAATAC